>JBAVBF010000254.1:0-5672 GCA_049586115.1 Thermoanaerobaculia bacterium
GCGCATCTTCGCGCGTGACGTGAAAGCGTCCGGCGGCGCCGAAGGTCGTGGTTTTCATGAAGAGATCGACGGAATCGATCTGCACGCCCGCCACACCGGCGTTGTGCATCATCAGAAACGCCGTGGCGGTGAGCGTGTTGAAGACCTTCTCCTCGTTGTCCGCGGTCAGATCCGCGCGCAGCGAATGCGGTCCGGTCGAAATGACCTTGTGCTCGAAGATGCCGATGTCTTCAAAGCCGCGTTCGAATTTGCTGATTACGTTTTGGCCGAGGCCGGGGCCGGGCGCGATCGGGACCGTTTCCGTGGCAACCGGCGCCGGCGCCGGCGTGGGCTGTGCGGGCTGCAGCTTACGGAGACGAATCGCGCTTCCGATCTCCGAAGCTTTTGACGTCGGTGCCGGGCGCTGCTCCACGCCGAGAAGTTCGCCGCCGCCGAGGCGCGTCACTTCATCCGACTTCGCCACATCGATCGCGGATGGATCGAGCGCGAGCACGCTGCCGTTGGTAAGCGTCATGGTGGCCTTGCCGTTGACGATCGTCCACTTCGCGCGCGCCTCGTAGCGGGTGCCGTCTTTCATCACGACCCAATACGACGCGGCCACGAGTTGCGTGACGGCGAGAAGTGCGACTGCGGCGAGGGTCAGCGTTTTTTTCATCAGAGTCTCCCGGAATGGCGCCTCAGAACGCTCGATTATACTGACCCGATGCTCGTCGTCATGGAGGCCGGTGCACGGCCAGATCAGATCGAAGCCGTCGTCCGCCACATTGAGCGCATGGGCCTCAAGGCTCATGCCATCCCCGGCGCCAACCGCACCGCCATCGGCATTACCGGGAAGCCGGGAAAAGCTGATCCCGAGGTTCTCGAGAACTATCCGGGCGTCAAGGAAGTCATTCGCGTATCGCACGCGTACAAACTGGTCAGCCGCGAGGCGCGTCCCGACGACAGCATCATTAATGTTGGCGGCGTGGACGTCGGCGGCAACGGCATCATCATCGTCGGTGGACCGTGCGCGGTCGAGTCGCTCGATCAGGCGCGCGCCATTGCCGAGGGGATCAGGAACGCCGGCGGTCAGCTCTTTCGCGGCGGCGCGTACAAACCGCGCACCTCGCCGTACTCGTTTCAGGGGCTCGGCGAAGAAGGACTCGAAATTCTGGCGCGCGTCCGCGAGGAATTCGATCTCCCCATCGTCACCGAGGCCATCGACAACGAGGCGCTGCTGCTGGTCGACAAATACGCCGACTGCATCCAGATCGGCGCGCGCAACATGCAGAACTTCTCGCTGCTGAAGATGGCCGGACGCGCGCGCAAGCCGGTGCTGCTGAAGCGCGGGATGTCGGCGACGCTCGAAGAGCTGCTGCTGTCGGCCGAATACATCATGGCCGAGGGCAACTACAACGTGATCCTGTGCGAGCGCGGCGTGCGGACGTTCGCCGACCACACGCGCAACACGCTCGATCTCTCCATCATCCCGGCCATCAAGCGCATCAGCCATCTGCCGGTCCTCGTTGATCCAAGCCACGGCACCGGCAAGCGCAACAAAGTCGCGCCGATGTCGCGTGCCTCGATCGCCGCAGGCGCGGACGGCGTGCTCATCGAAGTCCATCACAAGCCGGAGGAAGCGCTCTCCGACGGTCCACAAGCCATCCTGCCGGAAGCCTTCGCGCAAATCGTCCGCGAATGCGATGCGATTGCGCGCGTCGTGGGCCGGTCATTGCAACCGGCGTTGACTGCGAGCGTCTAGGGCGTGGGGAGTAGGGGGTGGGGTGTGGCTTCCGGTTGAAGAGGCCGAGGTACACTAACCTCTCCCACCTCTGTGTTGGCTCTCCGCGCACCAGCCAAACTATGAGCGAAAGCATCTATCGACGGCTCGAGGTGTGGAAAGAGGCTATGCGGTTGGCAGTCGAGACTTACAGAGTGACGCAGACGTTTCCAAGACACGAGCTATACGGCATTACCTCGCAGATTCGCCGAGCCGCTGTGTCGGTTCCGAGCAATATCGCCGAGGGAAGAGGACGTGGTTCAAAGCGCGACTTCTGCCGATTTGCCATGCAGGCGCGCGGTTCACTCTTTGAGCTACAAACACAACTGACGATCAGTGCCACTCTGCAGTACGCGACGCGCGAAAGTCTCGCCCAGCTCATGAAGCAGTCCGAAACTGTCAGTCGTCTCTTGAATGGTCTCATCCGATACCTCACGAAGGGTTCGGACTCTGTCTTTGCCACGCCCCACCCCCAACTCCCCACACCCTCCGTGATATATCGAAAATCCTGATGAGACGCACAAAAATCATCGCCACGCTCGGGCCTGCGTGCTCGTCCGAAGATCTCATCCTTCGCCTGCTTACCTCGGGCGTGGATGTCTTCCGCATGAACTTCTCGCACGGAACGCCGACCGATCGCATGCGACTCATCGAAATTATTCGCCGCGTTTCGACGGATCACGGCAAATACATTCCGATCCTCGGCGACATCCAGGGACCGAAGCTTCGCATCGGTGAAGTCGACGGAGTCATTCAATTGAAGACGGGACAGCTGCTGACGATCACGACCGAGCCGCTGATCGGCAATGCGTCGATCGTCTCGACGCCCTTCACGCCGCTGCCACGTGAGGTGCAACTCGGCCAACGCATTCTCATTAATGATGGGCTGGTCGAGCTGGTTGTCGCTGCGGTCGACGGCGCGAAGGTGCTCACGCGCGTCATTCACGGCGGTCCGATCTCGTCAAAGAAGGGGATGAACTTCCCCGATACGGAGCTGACGATTCCGGCGATCACGGAGAAAGATCGCGAAGACGTCGCCTTTGCCGTCGCTAACCAACTCGACTACATCGCTGCGTCGTTCATCCGCCGCCGCAGCGACATCGTCGAGCTCCGTTCGCTGCTTCACGACCTCGGCGGAGACGAGATCAACGTCGTCGCCAAGCTCGAAAAATCGCAGGCCATCGATGCGCTCGAGGACATCCTCGACGTCAGCGATGGCGTGATGGTCGCCCGCGGTGACCTCGGCGTCGAACTTCCGCCCGAAGCTGTGCCGATCGTGCAAAAGCGCGTGCTGCATCGAGCCGCCATCTGGGGCCGTTTCGCAATCACGGCAACGCAGATGCTGGAGTCGATGACGACGAACTCGCGTCCGACGCGCGCCGAGGCCTCGGATGTGGCCAACGCGATTTTCGATGGATCCGATGCGGTGATGCTGTCGGCGGAAACCGCCTCGGGCATGTATCCGGTGGAAGCGGTGCAGATGATGGCCCGCATCATCATGTCGGCCGAGCAGAACCGCGAGTTTCAGGTTGCCGGCGGCCGCGAGCCGTACCGCGTTTCCTCGGAGATCGACGAGTTCACCGACGCCCTGGCCGGCGCCGCCAACTATGCCGCGCAGCAGCTCGACGCCAAGTTCATCATCGTCTTCACGCAGACCGGATTCGCCGCGCGGCTGATGTCGAAGTTCCGTCCGAAGCAGCCGATCATCGCGCTCACGCCGTCGACCTGGGTCGCGCGGCGGATGAACATTCTCTGGGGCGTGCAACCATTCGTGCTTCGCGACGTCGGCGAATATCACGAGCAGATCGTCGACCGCGTCGACGACTTCCTGCTCAGCCGCGACATCGTCGTCCCCGGCGATCGCCTGGTCATTCTTATGGGATCGCCGATCTACCAGCGCGCGAAAACGAATCTGCTTCGGGTCCATCGCGTCAAAGGTTGAGTTTGCCGAACTTCCTCACCGAAACCTCACGTTCCGCCATTTGACTCGCGGCAAACGACTCCTTAGACTCGCTTGCCGGGAAGAGAAGGAGGAGAGCCTATGCGCCGACTGCGTGCGATTGCGATTGCGACTACCGCCATCGTCATCCTCGCTGTCCCTGCGCAATCTGAGGTTCCGCTTCCCGCCTTCCTGCAGGTTCTCGGCAACGTCACCAGCGCCACGCGTCCCGTCGGTAACGCGCTTGTCATCGCGCTGAACCTCAACAGTCTCGACGCCATCCAGACCTTCAGCGCCAGCGACGGCTCATTTTCGCTGCCGCAGCTTCCCGCCGGCGTCTACAAGATCGTGGCGATGAAGTACGGCTTCGCGCCGGCCATCGAGACGATCGTCCCGACGAAGAAAGATCATCGTCTCAAGCTGCGGATGGAGAGCGAGAAACAGTCGCGCGGCACCAATCAGCAGATGTGGGAAATCCGCGGCTCGCTTCCGCCGGACATCCTGCGCCAGATCGACATGGTCATGACGCCGCCGCCCGATCCGATCGGTCCGGTGGCCACCGCCGCGTACGAGATGCCGCGTTTCCGCGGCGACATGATGTCGATGACCGGAATGTCCACCGGTCCGACGTCCGCCTCCGGTCCCGCCTTCGCCCAAACCGCCCTCGGACTGCAAAGCCGCATCGGTGACAACTGGCAGCTTGGTTTTCGCGGCAATCTGCATCGCGTCGAGGATCAGACGGACAACGATTCGTTCGGAAGCCCCGTCGCACAAGCCAGCGCGGCGCAGATCGAGCTGCGTTCGTCGCCGACCGATTCGTACAAACTCGCTTCGACCCGTTCGTGGTGGCGGTATCGCGATGACGTTCCTGACGATTCGCATCAGGCCGACATCCGTTCGCACAATTTCGAATGGGAGCACGGCGATTCGCGCGTGCAGGTGCGCTATCTCGCGCAGCAGAACCTCTTTGCGGCGACGCCCGGCTCGGATCTCATCGAGATCAATGGCGGCACGAACGTCATTCAGACCCGCCGCAACGAAGTCGGCGTGTCGTTGCGCGTGACGCAGGAAAGCCTGCGCAGCACGCCCGGCATCGCGACCGGACCGACGCTACGCACCGCCGACCTCACCGCGAACGCGAAGTTCGAAATCGTCCCCGCCTTCACTGTCGATTACGGGATGTCCAGCCGCGTAGGGCTGTACGGCACCGAGTGGGCGCCACGCAGTGGTGCGGAAATCAAGATCGGCAAAGACACTGCCCTGGTCGTCTCCGGAATGTACAAAGTCATCGATGCCGTGCACCAGAACACGCTGCCGAGCGTGATCGTCTGGTCCGACGACTCTCGCCTTCTGCCTCACTACTCGTATTCGGCGGGCATCGTCTCCGGCGACACAGCACATGAGCATTTCAGCGTCGTCGGCACGGTCAGCGCTGCCGATACGCCGCTGCGCATCGTTTTCACCGACGGCCTCGAACATTTCTGGGACGGCCTCTACATCGATGCCGGCGACGTTCGCCGCGATGTTCGTCTCGCCTTCCGCAAAGAGCTCGGCAGCCGCTTCCTGCTCGACGTTTCCTCGATGGCCGGCACGGCCACGCCGGGCCACACATCCCTCAACGCCCACGGAACCGACAAGCTGTACGTTGCCGGCGACGTCGAATCAACCTTCTCGCCGACGCGCACCACCGTGGCCGTCTCCTACCGCCAGATTCAACAGCCGCAGCCCAATGGCGGCGACGCGTATCGCACGCATCGCGTGGATGTGCGCGTGGCGCAATCTCTCCATCTCCCGCTCGACCTCAAGGTCCTCCTCGGCATCGAACTGGCGCGCTCCGAAAACTCCCGCATCCTCCTCGACGCCCTCGACGCCGACGGCAACACGCGCCGCTACATCGGCGGGTTGGCCGTCAACTTCTAGCGCGAATTTCTCGCCGGCGTCGCCGGCGCAAGAACCGTAGCCCCCGCTTTCAAG
>JBAVBF010000255.1:0-2611 GCA_049586115.1 Thermoanaerobaculia bacterium
CCTGTGAAGCGCAGCCTTCCTGACGTTCTCCGCCGCGGGCTCGATTCGACCATCGCGAACTGGCCGGTGATCGCGCTGCGCATCGCCGAAAGCGTGGTGCTGATCGGCATCGTGATCGTGTCGATTCTCGTGGCGATTGTCCCGGCGATCGTGGCCGCGGGCTTGTCGAAAGACGAGATCATGAACTCCAGCGACCCTCCCAGCGCGATCGTCGGATGGCTGATCGGCCACCTGATTCTCTTTGTCTGGATGTTCGCGTTCGCCTTCATCGTCGTCGGCGTGCTGCTGGCGATTCATGCATTCGTCGAAGGTGGCATCGCGCAGATTTACGTTGATGGCGAGCGAAACGCGAAGCGGCTTCCTGCTCCCGGCCGCGATGCGTTTCGCGCCTTTTCCGTCGATCGCTGGCTGGCCGGCGGTGCCGCGTCGTGGTGGCGCATCTTCTGGCTCTACAACTGGGCATGGTCGGTCGGGCTGTTGTTCGTGCTCGTGCCGCTGATGCTGACGATCGTCGGGCTCGTTCTTATCTCCGACACCGTCGGAAGGGTCGTCGTCGCATGCGTCGGAATTGCGGTCGCGATTTTCGTTCTGATCCCGGTCGCGATCGTCGTTTCGATCTGGTGCGCGAAGGCGATCACGATCTGCGTGGCGCGGGCGCTTCCGGCGCGCGAATCGCTTCGCGTTGCCTGGCGCGCCGTTCGCGACGACCTCGGGCGCCACGTCGCCGTCGCCTTGATCGCGTTCGTCGTGTCGATGGCGCTCAATTCGATCGTCTCCGCCTTCAGCATTCCGATGTCGATCTCCCAGCATCAGATGCCGTCGATGGCGCTCATCTTCGCGCCGATGCGGCTCGTGTCCGGCGTCGTTCAAAGCATGGTCAGCGCGGCGGTTGGCTCGTGGCTGATGGCCTGTTTCGTGTCGATGACCGAGGAGCGGTGATGGAGAAGTTTCTCTCTCGTGATGCGCGGAACTTCCGGCCGTCGGCGATCCGCGCGTTCGCGAAACTGATCAACGATCCGAACGTGATCTCGTTCGCCGGGGGCGTGCCGAGTCCCGAGACGTTTCCCGCGGAACGGATCGCCGAGATTGCGTCGCGCGTGATTCGCGAGAACCGCGCGGTCGCGCTGCAATACGGACCGACGCGCGGACTGCCACGGCTCTGCGATTTCGTGGCGGGCGTCTGCCGCGCACGCGGCATCGACTGCAGCGCCTCCGACGTGCTGATGACGACCGGTTCGCAACAGGCGCTCGATCTGATCGCGCACACGCTGCTCGATCCCGGCGACGTCGTGCTCGTCGAGCTGCCGACGTACATCGGCGGCACGTCGTCCTTCTACGGGCGCAGCGCCGAGTTAGCCGGCGTGGCGCAGGACGACGAAGGGATTGTGCCGGAGTCGCTGGCCGAGGTCGCGGCGCGAGTGAAACCGAAGCTGCTGTACACGATTCCGAACTTTCAGAATCCCTCCGGACGGCTGATGACCCAACAACGTCGCGCTGAGGTGCTGCGCATCGCCGCGGAGCACGACTTCCTGGTGATCGAAGACGATCCATACGGTGAGCTGGTTTATGTCCGCGAAGCCGACACGCTGGCGATGAAGTCACGCGACGACGACCATCGCGTGATCTACCTCGGCTCGTTCAGCAAAGTCCTCGCGCCCGGCCTCCGCTGTGGCTGGATCGTGGCCGCGCCCGAGCTGCTGGCGAAACTGGAAATCGCGAAACAGGCCGCGGACCTCTGCTCCGGCATGCTCGACCAATCGGTCGTGGATGACTTCACCGCCGCAGGCGAGCTGCCCCCGCAAATCGAAAAGGTGCGCGCGTTCTACCGCGCGAAACGGGCGACGATGTTGGAGTCGCTGGAGGAGCATTTCAAAAGTCGCGCGACCTGGACGCCCGCGGACGGCGGCCTGTTCACATTCGTGACGCTCAACGACGACATCGATACCGCGGCGCTGGTCCCCGACGCGGTCGCCGGCGGAGTCGCCTACATCCCCGGCGCGCCTTTCTTCGTCGACGGCAGTGGCAGGAACACGATGCGGCTGACGTTTGCGAAAGAGAACGACGGGCGGATTCGGGATGGGATCGCGCGGCTTGCTCGGATCCTGCCGTAGCCCCAAGCACAGACAAGAGTGTCTGTGCCACACCGGCTCTGCCGGTCCCCGCGCGCGAAGCGAAAAAGTACCGCGAAGCGGTGTGGCACAGACACTCCTGTCTGTGCTGTTGCGATCGCGCCGCCGCAAGTTGAATCCCAAAAGCCGCGGCGCGCCACACTGTGACTCAGCTCACAACTGCACTGCCAGTTATCGCACGCGCGCCGATTGCAATAACCGTTTCGTCGCTTCGTGCTGCGGATTGGTGAGCACCTGCCGCGGATCTCCTTCCTCCACCACTTCCCCCTCTGCCAGGATCACGACGCGTGTGGCGAAGTCGCGGGCGAAATCGTCGTCGTGGGTGGTGACGACGAGGGTGCGTCCGGCGCCGGTGAGCTGAACCAGCGTTTCGCCGAGCTCGCCGCGGCGCGCAGGGTCGAGCGATGCGGTCGGCTCGTCCATCAGCAATAGCGGCGGCTCCATGGCCATCGCGCGGGCGATCGCGACGCGCTGCGCTTCGC
>JBAVBF010000256.1:0-2525 GCA_049586115.1 Thermoanaerobaculia bacterium
GCCTCGCGTTTCGGCTGGGCGCAGAACGAAATCCGCATCAACAAGCCGGTGCTGCTGACGCCGACCTGGCCGCGCTTCCTCGCCGTCGGCGACAAGGCGTACTTCGGCGCCGTCGTTCACTCGCAGCTCAAGCAGCCAGGCAAGGCGACGGTCACGATCAAGTCGCTCGATCCCTCGGTGCTCGAGTTCGCGCAACCGATGACGGCCACCATCGACGTCGCCGCCGAAGGAACGGCCGAAGTCCGTTTCAACGCCGAGGCGAAAGCGATTGGCAGCGCGCGCATTCAGATGACGGTGTCGCTCAACGGCGAGAAGGACGCGTTCGAAGACGCGCTTCCGGTGCGCATCCTCGCGCCGACCGAAACCGTCGCCGCGTACGGCGAAGCGAAGCCGAACGCGAAGGAGACGCTCGTCGTTCCGAAGGACGTCGTTCCCTCGGCCGGCGGACTCCACGTCGAGCTCGCGTCGACGGCCATGGTCGGCCTCGCGGAAGGCGCGTCGTACCTCGTTACCTATCCGTACGGCTGCGCGGAACAGCGTTCGTCCGCGGCCATGGCGCTGATGCTCGCCGGCGACCTCGGCGAAGCGTTCGCGCTCCCCGGCATCGACACGAAAAAAGCAAAATCGACCGCGCAGCAGACCATCTACGAGCTCTACAAGTTCCAGTGCGGCGACGGCGGTTTCGCATACTGGGCCGGCGAGTGCACAACGGAATCGCCGTATCTGACCGCCAACGTCCTGCACATCATGCAGCGCGCCGAGAAGCTGAAATATGACGTCAGCAAAGACGTGACGAAGCGCGCCTATGACTATCTCGACCTCGATTTGAAGGAGAAGCGTCCGACAAACGAGGGTTGGTGGCCGGCGTACACGGCGTGGCAGGCCTTCGCCGTCAAGGTGCTCGTCGAGGGCGGCCGCAACGAAGACAGCCATCTCACGCGGCTCTACTCGTACGTCGATCACATGCCGGTCTTCGGCATCTCCTACCTGCTCGACGCCATGATGGCCAAGGGCGAGAAAGGTCAACGTGTTGACGATCTCGTGCGCCGCATCAACAACGCCATCCTCCCCGAAGGCGGCACCGCGCATGTCGAGGAGCTGACCGATCCCTACCTGCTCTATTTCTGGAACTCGAGCGTCCGCTCCACCGCCATCGCCCTCGGAACACTGACGCGCCGCGGCCAGAGCGAGCAGCTCGTCAAACAGATGGTGCACTGGCTCATGCAGAAACGCGTCGAAGGACGCTGGGGCAACACGCAGGAAAACGTTTGGGCGATGGAGTCGCTCGTCGACTACTACCGCAAGTACGAGAGCGAGGTCCCCGACTTCACCGCCGTGGTGAAGATCGGCGACGACGCGCTGGCGAACGATTCCTTCAAAGGCCGCAGCACCGAGGCGAAGAATCACGACGTTCCGATGCTGCAGTTGCAGAAGCAGGCTGCTGCCAGCGTTCCCGTCACGTTCGAGCGCCAGGGAACGGGCACGCTCTTCTACATGATGCGTCTCCGCTACACGCTCACCGGACTGCTGCACGAAGGCCTCGATCAGGGCTTCAACGTCGAGCGGAAGTACTCGAAGAAAACGTTCAAGGCCGGCGATCTGATCAAAGTCACGCTGCGCATCCGCAACACGAAGGAGAGGATTTTCGTCGCGGTCACCGATCCGATTCCTGCGGGCACCGAGCCGGTCGAATCGTGGTTCGCCACGACCGCGACCGATCTGGCCGAGGCGCAGGCGAAGGACGACACGCCCGGCGACTGGATGTCGTGGTGGAAGCACGGCGGCTTCGATCACGTCGAGCGCCACGACGACCGCGTCACGCTTTTCGCCACGCGTCTCAGCGAAGGCGTGCACGAATTCACGTACATGATCCGCGCGACGACGGCGGGCACGTTCATTACCTCGCCGACGACCGCCGAGGAGATGTACGAGCCGGAAGTGTTCGGCAGAACGGCGAGCGAGGTCGTCGAGGTCAAGCCGTGAACAAACGTTTTGCATGGACCGGCGGCGTTCTCGCCGCCGGTCTGCTGGTGCTCGCGCTGTGGGTGAGACTCGGTCCAATCCCGAAGATCACGCCCGACACGACGCCGACGATCGTCGACCGCAACGGCATCGTTCTTTACGAGCCGTTGTCGTCCACCGGAACGCGCAACGAGTGGCTGAACGACGTCCCCCCGTCGATCGCGAACGCGACGATCGCCGCCGAGGACCGCCGTTTCGAACAACACCTCGGCATCGATCCGATCGCGATCGCACGCGCCGTCGTTCACGACCTCGTGCGGCTGCGCGCGGCCGAGGGCGGATCGACGATCACGCAGCAGGTCGCAAAAATGCTCCTCGGCAATCCGCCGCGCACGATCGCCGCGAAAGTGCGCGAGGCGGTCATCGCGCTGCGGCTCGAGCATCGCTACACCAAGCGGCAGATCCTCGCGCTGTACGTCAACCTCGCGCCATACGGCGAACAGACCATCGGCATCGCGCGCGCGAGCCATCGCTACTTCGCCTGCGCACCCGACGAGTTGACC
>JBAVBF010000257.1:0-7692 GCA_049586115.1 Thermoanaerobaculia bacterium
GCTCGTAATGAGCCGATGCGGCACGTTCCATCAGCGGAGTGGATGGCCTGGAAACTCGACCAGGACCTGCGCCGCCGGATCGAAATTCTCTTCACCGCCTTCGCCCATCTCTCCTCGGACGATGCCCGTAAACCGTCGGTCGAAAATGAATTTCGTACGCTCTGCCGCGCCATCGATCGCCTGTCCGAGGCTGCCCGCCACAACCGCGTCAATCACCCTCCGCACGACCTCGGCGATCGCATGGTGTGGGGCATCAATCAGGCTGTGTCCAGTCTCAATTCACTCGATCCACACCTCATGGGCCGCCGTTTTCCGTTCCATACCGGCGAGCGTTCCAAAGGAGAGCCGATCTACGGCGCGCTGCTCGTCGTCATCCAACACGTCGAACGGGTGCTGACCCTGGTGCGGACGATCGACCGCAACGTCGACGAGCATTTGCTCGATGGTTTGGTCAAGCTCGAGATGCCGCTCCGTCCGCAGCCGATCGCATGACGATGCTCGACGCCGTGCGCCCGCTCTTCGCGCACATGGAATGGGCCGACGCAATGGTCTGGCGTGCCGTGACCGATTGCACCGCGGCCTCGGACGACAAAGTTCTGCACGACCGGCTGTACCACATCCACGCGACACAGACGGCGTTTCTCCAGGCGTGGCGCGGTGACGAGGTTGTCTTCACTGGTCCGGACGACTTTCCCGGACTCGATGCGGTTCGTGAACTCGGCCGCGGGTTCTACGCGGTCGCGCCCGGGTTACTCGAATCGATGACACCCGATGCCGTCGAACGGGAAATGATCCTCCCCTGGTCGACCTACTTCGCCAAACGCGCCGGCTTTACCGCCCACCCTTCCACCCTCGGCGAAACACTGCTGCAACTCCCTTCGCATTCGACCTACCACCGCGGACAGGTCAACACCCGAATCCGCGAGCTCGGCGGAACTCCCCCGCTGGTCGATTTCATCGCCTGGGTCTGGGCGGGGAAACCGGCGGCTTCCTGGTGAGCGGCTGAGCCGTAGCGCCGGCCGCTGGCCGCTGGCGGTACAGCCGACGAGCCGTCGGCGCTACGATGCGTCCCGTGTCCTTCCGTTTCACCGTCCGCAGCATCATCCGCACGACTCCTGAGCAACTCTTCGCCTTCCACGAGCTGCCCGATGCATTCCTGCGCCTGCTTCCACCCGGCGAGAAGATCCGCGTCATTCAAGTTGCGCCGAACTTGAACGCCGGAAGCCGAACCATCGTCAACGTTCGCATCGCACTCCTGTGGATGACGTTCGAGTCGCTGCACACCGCGTACGATCCGCCGCATTCGTTTGAAGACCAGCAGGTGTGCGGGCCGTTCCGACACTGGCGTCATCGCCACATCGTCGAGCCGCATCCCGACGGCGCGATCCTCATCGACGACATCGAGTACACGCCGCCTTTCGGCCTCCTCGGACGCGCCGTCGACGGAATCGTGATCAAGCGGCGCCTGCGCACGGTCTTCGCGTTCCGTCATCGCGTGACACGCGAATACTGCGAGAATGTGCGGTCATGAACCTCGACGAAGTCATCGCCGCAATGTACGAGAACGTCTCCTTCGAGCCGGGCACGCGTCCCGGCTGGAAACGCGAATCCGAGATTTTCGCGCCGAACGCGCGCTTCGTTCGCGTGAATGACGACGGCGTCTTCGAATTCACCATCGAGACCTTCCGTCAGAACTTTGAGTCGATGATCGACTCCGGCGTCCTCCCCAGTTTCTGGGAAGGCGAAATCTGGCGCGAGACCCACCAGTTCGACAACGTCGCCCACGTCCTCAGCGCCTACGAAACCCGCTGGACCCGCGCCGGCGACGTCATCAACCGCGGCGTGAACAGCATCCAACTCTTCGAACGCGACGGCAGCTGGTGGATCAGCGCCATGATCTGGCGCCGCGACGGGAAGACGATTCAGATCCCCGCAAGCGCTCCCGCCGCCGAAATTGATAACGGCGCACGCAGATCTTCCGATTAGCAAGAGGTATTCGGACGAACCGAATAGGCTCTGGACCTATAGCAATAGGCTCCCAGCCTATTGCTATAGGCTGCAGGCCTACTCGAAAAGGTAAAACGCCTATAGCAATAGTTCCTGGACCTATTCGAAAAGTCAAAACACCTATAGCAATAGGTTCTGGGCCTCTTCGAAAAGGTAAAAAGCCTATTGCGGTAGGCCGGCGACTTATTCGAAAAGGTCTGAAGCCTACGGAGGAAGCTACGAGTCCTCTTTGGGGGAGCGGAAGGCCTATTCCGCTTGTCCCTTTGCTTTCTCGTACACCTCGATGTACTTCTTCGCGGGCAAGCGAGCCGACGGCTGCTCACCATCGCGTCGGATACGAGCCGAGAACGTGGAGTTCGTCCGCCATCTGTTCGAGATTGCTGATGGCCCGTTCGAGCGGAGCATCGGTGCGGCGCCCGATGACGTCGATGTAGAACGCGTACTCCCACGGCCGTCCTTCGATGGGCCGCGATTCGATCTTGGACAGGTCGATGTCAACGATCGCGAACGCGCCGAGGG
The DNA here is from genome assembly GCA_049586115.1 of Thermoanaerobaculia bacterium. Taxonomy (GTDB): domain Bacteria; phylum Acidobacteriota; class Thermoanaerobaculia; order Gp7-AA8; family Gp7-AA8; genus JADGNZ01. The sequence continues at coordinate 2,527 of JBAVBF010000257.1, forward strand.
CGCGGAACAGCGCTCCGGGCTTATCGGGAAGGCGCAACATGAGCGAGGTCTTCCAGCGCCGGGCCGGCTCGATTGGGTGGACTTCCGATCCCCTCGCATGCGGCGCAAGGAGGAGGAAGCGCGTGAAGTTCTTCTGGTGATCCTCGACCGCGTTCGCCAGGATCGTCCCGCCATAGATCTCCGCCGCCTGCGCGGAGGCAATGGCCGCTTCATCGGAATGTTGCCGGCCCAGCACTTCGCGCACGGCTCCCGCCGTGTCCTGCGTTGGAATGGCCTCGATCTGTGGATTGGCGCGGAAGAATCGTAAGCACTGTGCCAGCGCCACAGGATGCGAGTAGATTCTTCGCACGTTCGCCAGCGTAACCGCGGTCGCAGCGATTACGTTGTGTACGATCCTGATGTTGGTCTCTCCGAAGATATTGAGTCCGGACTCGATCAGCAGGTCGTAATTGCGATGGATGGAACCGGCCAGACTGTTCTCGATCGGCGCGACACAACAATCGGCATCAGCCGACCGGACCGCCTCGAACATATCGTCAAACGTTTCGCACGGACGAAGCGTCACGTCGGATCCCAACAATCTCCGCGCAGCGCTCTCACTGAACGCACCACGCTCCCCCTGAAACGCGACAGTCAACGGTTCCGCGATCATCGATACCTCCTGAAAACAAAAACCCGCTCCTCGGCATGAGGAGCGGGTCGTGTGGAATGCCTAAGATTGCTACGCTACGCTTAAAACGTCCCCGCCGCTCCGCTGAAGAAGCGGGTAAATCGGATGGCGAAGTGGCGCGGCGCGTTCACGTGAAGCGGCATTATGCCTGCTGCCGAAGCGAAGTCAATCGCCAGGCCGGGGCGGACTCACAGCCGCCGCGCACGAGCGCGAGTAACGATGACGCCGGAGGCGTCTCGTACGGTAGCCGGTGGTCCGAGCGAAGCGCGCGACCACCGGATTTGCGATCGCGCGTTCGTTCCGACCGCGGCAGCGGTCGCGGAGGGAATTCACGCCGCCTGGCATTTGGTACGCGACCCCGGCCGGGGTCGTTGAAGCTCGCACCGTCGTCCATTCCGGCGGTCGCTCGCTGACGCTCGGACCGCCGGCTATCGTACGGGACGCCTCCGGCGTCGGGTCGCTCTGTTACCCGTCGGCAACGGCAGAAATAGCGCTGTGGCTCCTCACTGCGAAGATCGACGCAACCTCTCGCCGAGTTATAAAAGCAATGAGCGTCCGGCACACATACCGACCGCTACTGGGGGGCCTCTACATGGAGGCCTACGTGAAGGCTTCCAAGACCTTAGCCCAGCTCGGGAACCTCTTTCCTTGGGTATCTGACGTCCAAAGGGTCTCTATGCCATGTGCAAACTTATCCGCTGCCTCCGTTCCGAGGACGTAATTCAACTTGATCAAACGCTCACCGCCGTCGCCCTCCCTAATCGAATACGAAGGCTGAAGGACAAAATCTACGCCCTGGCTGCGAACACGACAAACGCCGACATGCTGTCGTTGCCTTAAGGAGAGATAGTTTTCTTTGCTTACTACGTAATATCCCAGAGTGTATTTGTCAGGATACTTGGCTCGTAGGCTCTCGTGGCCCTCGATCAGAGCCTCGCCCGGCGCGGCGCCATGAAGATTCCATCCTTGAACTAAAAACAGCCGGCGGTTTTTGACACCGCGATCTAGAGCCTTCTTTGTTGCATTTAGCAAGCTGTCGATATTGTTTCTATTGTCCCTTGCGCCACCACCTTGGATCTCGCGCCAGAATTCAAGCGTACTAACCGTGTCATACTCATCTGTTTCCTGCATTGCACTCAACGTCGAGCAGAACACTGCCTCGATCATATCTTGCCGTCTAAGCGGCTCGAAAGCGACCTCACCGGTCTTGGTCTTATTCGCGCGAGTGATGAGGTCTGCATAGTCTTTCAGACGGCCGATGACCACGTTAATCACGGGCCCAAAACGGTGCAGAGTTGATTCTTCCCATGACGCGAACTGATCCCGCAGCTCCACTAAATCAAGAATGTGTTTGTGAGCCAGGGCATGTCGGCTGAGCTGTCCGTCCTTGAGCCAGCTCGCAAAGCTCTTTGCGAGCTTGACCAATCCATCCGGCCGAAGGTCGTATGTAATCGTCTCAAGGGGCGCGATGTCGAACGGCAGGCCTTTCTGTAGGACACGAGCATCACATATCGAGTAAATCGGTCTCTTCAATTCCAGCGCCCGGCCGAGTTCGAACATGACGTTTGGATTGAAAGCCCCACTGCTGCCAAGATCGGGAGGAGACAGGTCGACGACTACAAAGTCAGAGTCTCTCAACATTCTTGATAACCTTGCTTGAAGATCCAGACGGTTATCCGGCTTCGGTGGCGTGTCAGGTAAGCCTCCCGCCGCGTCGAGCTTCTCTAGACGAGCGCCGAGCTTCTCCGCTTGTTCCTTCAGCGCGTGGTGGACAAAGTTGGCGCGGTCACCAAATGCAGTGATAAAAAAGCCTTTACGATTTGACAAGGGCATTGGTAGGACTCCTGCAAAAAAGTCGTTGCCCGAAGCGCAAATCCAGACGCTCGGGTGGTACTGCGACGATGGTACTGCATTCGGGAGGTCTGGCCTTATTCCCACCCAGCACCGTGAACCCAGGGCTTAATAGCGGTAGGTCGTCACAGCTTCGGGGGATGCCGCTCGCGCGTAGCGTGATGGCAGCCGTATTCTCACAAAATGTTGATCGGATCCACATCCACCGCCACTTCCACCCCCTTCCACTTTTTGCCGAGCATCACCGACTCGACGGCTTTGCGGAGGGCGGTGCGGTGGGGGGAGCGGAGGAGGATTTGGTAGCGGTAGACGCCTTTGATTCGGGACATCGGGGCGGGTGCGGGGCCCTGGATGAGGGTTCCGGTGAGAGGACGAATGGCTGATTCGAGGCGGCGGCCGGCTTCCAATGCGGCTTGGTCGACGTCCGACAGTTTTTCGCCGCGGAAGAGGATGGCGATCATTGACGTCACGGGCGGGTAGTGAAACATTTTGCGGAATTCGATTTCGGCTTTGTAGAACGACTCATAATCGTGGCGGAGGGCGTGCTGGATTGCGTAATGGGTTGGGAACGCGGTTTGGATCAGCACTTTGCCGCGCAATTCGCCGCGGCCGGAGCGGCCGGCGACTTGTGTCAGTAGATAGAACGTCTTTTCGGCGGAGCGGAAATCGGGGTAGCCGAGGATTGAGTCGGCGTTGAGGACGGCGGTGAGGGTGACGCTGGGGAAATGATGGCCTTTGCTCAGCATTTGCGTGCCGATCAGCGCCTGCGTTTCCCGTCTGTGGAAGCGGTCGAGGATGCGGACCAGCTCCCCTTTCTTGCGCGTGGAATCGCGGTCGAGGACATCCACTGTGATTTCGGGGAAATCGCGGCGGAAACGTTCCTCCACTTTTTCGGTGCCGAAGCCGATCGGCTGGAGCACTTCGCCATTGCACAATGGGCAGAGCGCCGGGATCGGCTTGCGCAGTCCGCAGTAGTGGCAGATCAGCATTCCGGCGCGGCGGTGGACGGTCAAGGTCACGCTGCAATCGCGGCAGCGGAACTCGTGGCCGCATTCGCGGCATAAGAGATACGGCGCGTAGCCGCGGCGATTGATCAGGATGATGGCCTGCTCCCCTGCCGCGAACGTCTCTTTGAGCTGTTCCTTCAATGGATTGCTGAAAATGACGAAGCCTTTGTCCTCTTTTTCCGCGCGTTCTTTGCGGATATCGATGACGTCCGCCTCCGGCAAGGGACGCGATTCGACGCGCGACGTCATCCGCAGCAGTGTGTACTTGCCGCGCTCGGCGTTCTCGCGCGATTCGAGCGACGGAGTAGCGGAACCGAGGACAACCGGGATGTTGCGGAATTGCGCGCGGACGACGGCCAGGTCGCGGGCGTTGTAGCGCGGCGTCTCGTCCTGTTTGTACGCGGCGTCCCCTTCTTCGTCGACGACGAGCAGGCCGAGGCGCTGAAATGGTGTGAAGAGCGCCGAGCGCGGACCGATGGCGACATCCACCTCCCCTCGCCGCGCGCGCCACCATTGATCGAAACGCTCGCTGGCGGAGAGGCTGCTGTGCAGGATGGCGATCCGCTCGCCGAATCGCTCCTTCAGCCGCGAGGCGAAAACCGGCGTCAGAGCGATTTCGGGAACCAGCAGCAAGGCCTGCTCCCCTCGCCTCACCGCGTCGCGCATCAACTCGATGTACACCTCGGTCTTCCCGCTTCCGGTGACGCCTTCGAGCAGAAACGGCGCGAAGGTTCCGAGCGACTTGCGAATGGTCTCGATCGCCGCGGTCTGCTCGAGCGAATGCCGGATCTCGCCGACGCTGGCCGGATCGAGTCCGGCAAGAAACGCATCGAGCGTGTGCCGTCGCGCGCGGCGTTCGATACGGACGATGTTTTTTTTCGCCAGCGCCGACAGCACCGCCGCGCTGACGCCGGCGTTTTCCATCGCGCGCACCGACATCTCCACGCCGCGCGACGACAGCAGATCGACCGCCTGCTGCTGTTTCGTCGTCAATCCGGCCGGCACTGTCTCGAGAATCACGAAACGGTCGTAGCGGACGCCTTTCGCATCGGTCACGCGGTCTCCGATGGTGATCAATCCCGCATCGCGCAGACGTTCGATCGACGATCGCGAGCTCGCCTCCAGCGCCCTTGCAAACGGCAGCGGACGGCGGCGCAGTTCGTCGATGAGCGGCAAATCGTTGTCGAGGATCTGCTCCGAGGTGATGGCCGCGGCGATCATCGACTCATCGCCGACCAATGTCAGTTCCCGCCGTCCGCGCGCCGACATATTCGCCGGCAGCGCAACGCGCAGCATCTCGCCGAGCGGTGCGAGGTAGTACTCGGCGGCCCAGCGGCACAGCTCGATGATCTCCGGCAGCAGCGCGGGCTCGTCGTCATCGAGCACCGCGTGGATCGGCTTGATTTTGCTGCCCTCGGGTGCCGCATCCGAAAGCGCGACCACGAATCCCGTGTTCCGTTTCGCACCGAATGGAACTTCGACGCGCGACCCGAGGCGGACCGCGTCGCGCAACTCGCGCGGGATTGCGTACGTGAACGTGCCGTGCTCCGCGACGGGCACAGCTACCTCGGCGTATTCGGAGAGACCGGACGGCACAGCCGCGAGGCGAAAACCGGCGTCAGAGCGATTTCGGGAACC
>JBAVBF010000258.1:0-7392 GCA_049586115.1 Thermoanaerobaculia bacterium
GAGGAGCAGCGACTTGGCGGTGCTCATATCCGAGGCGTGCATCGAGTGGACGGGAGCCCACGGATAGGAGATCGACGTAAGGCCGCCGTTTCCGCCGCCGAGCAGGATGCGCATGCTGCTGGCGTAACTGTCGCCGGCCAGAGTCTGACCGGTCTCGGTGCGCCCGGCGAACGTCACCGTGTGCGGAACGCTGGCCGCGTCCAATGCGATCGTGGTGTCCTTGTTCAGCGTTACGCCTTCGCGCGCGATCAAATCGGCGCCGGTGATCGCGCCGGTCGTGAAGTTGAATTCGGGCGTGTAGATCACCAGGTCATACGTTCCGCTGCTCATCAACACCTCGGAGGTGTTGTCGTCGAGAAATGCCGCGGTGACGATGTTCGTCCGCGCGTCATTCACCCATCGCGAGTCGGGATAGGCGCGGTCGAACGTCACCGTCGCGCGCGCCGCTTTCGAGAACGCGAACTGAATGTTGTGGACGTCCGAGGACACAGCGGAGTTGGTGAGAACGATCTGCCCGCCGCCGGTCAGCGACGAAAGGCTGGGCGGCGTCAGCGTATTGTCGATCGCGAAGTTGAAGGAGATGTCCGTTGCGCCGCCGCCGCCGGGGATGGTCACCGACGTCGCTGACGGCGTCACCTTCTCGCCCGCGGTCACGGTCGATTTCACGCTGTAGGTCACCGGCTGCGCGCCGTTGTTGATTACGTGCAGCGAGCGGGTCGCGGTCCAGTTGGGCGTTTCCAGTGGAGCCAGACCAAGACTGATCGACGGCGGATCGATGCGGATCGTACCGGTGGCCGCAGCAAACGTGTCGATGCGGCCGGCGCCGTCCGCCATGATCTCGTCGTGCAGGAACGTGGCGTTGTTCATCAGCGCCAGTTTGATTTGCGCCGGCGTCCAGTCGTGGTGCAGCGCTTTCAGCAGAGCGGCCGCACCCGCGACGTGCGGCGAGGCCATCGAAGTGCCGCTCAGATTGCCGTAATGATTGTCGGGCAAGGACGAGAGGATCGAAACGCCCGGCGCGATCACATCGGGCTTGATGGCGATGTTCTTCATGTTCGGGCCGCGCGAGGAGAAGCTGGCGATGTTGTCGCCGAGATCGCTCGCGCCGACGGTGATCGCGCTACGCGCCGTGCCCGGGCTGCCGATCGAATGGAAGTTGTTGCCCGAGCCACCGCTGTTTCCCGCGGCGATGGCGAAGGTGACACCGGCGGCAGTGGCATTGTCGATGGCCACGCAACCGGGATCGTCGGGATTGCCGCCGCCGCCGAGACTCAGGTTCGCGACGTCGGCGTGATCGGAGGTGTTGCCGTCCAGGTTCGGATCGGCGGCGCGCTCGATGGCCGCAATCACATTCGATTCGGTGCCGCTGCCGTTCGCGCCGAGGACTTTGTAAGCGATCAGCGATACGTCCGGAGCGACGCCGGTGATGACGTCCGACTGCCCCGCCACGATGCCGGCAACGTGAGTGCCGTGGCCGGCGTCGTCCATCGGATCGCCGTCGTTGTTGACGAAATCCCAGCCGCCTTTGACTTTGAATCCCGGTCCGAATCCGCCGCCGAGAGCGGGATGCCTGTAATCGATGCCGGTGTCGATGATGGCCACCGTCACGCCGGCGCCGCGCGAGCCGAGCGACGACCAAACTTTCGGAGCGTTGATGATGGTGAGGTTCAGGCTGTCGTCCGCGAGCGCGTGCATCGGTACATCGGCGACGACCCGCTTCACATACGGCAGCATCCGAAGCTGCGCGATGGCCTCGGCCGGCGCATCGATGGCGACACCGTTGAAGACGACGGAAAACTCGCGCCGGATCTCCGGCTCCACCATCGCCGTCTTGGCGCTGACCGTTGTCCTGCTGCTTCGCTTGGCGTTCAGAATCGTGGCGAAGTCATTGCGGAAACGCGCGAACCCAGTCTGATAGTCGACGACCGTCTTCGCCGCCGCATTCGCCGCGATCGGCGGCGCCACGAACTCAACGATGAATCCGCGACTCGGCTCCGCGCCCGGCGGCAGGACGACTTCAGTACCGTCAGCGCGTTCCGCGCGAACCCGCGAATCGGCAACGAATTGCGCCGAGGCGGAGACAGCAATGGCAAGAACGACGACGACGATCGCGGATTGACGCATGAGAGACTCTCCGGGCTTGCAAACTACGTGCGTGTGAGGAAAAGAGGAAGCGTAATCGCCGACCGATTGATTCCGTGCGCGTTTGGCGAACGCTACGCTGTCCAGAGTGATGGAGGGTTCACGCGCGCGGCCACGAGTCAGAAGGCTTTTCGAATCGCGGCTTACGGCGTCTTGCCACTCGCGCCTCCAATAACCGGTTCTTGAAATCGGTAGCCGGAAGGAATCGTGAACTCGCTAGGCTCGACCTTAGTGTTCTCCAGCGGCCCGATCGTTCTTCGAACGACTTGCGTGAGAGTCTCGCCTCCCGCAACTCTGCGCGACACGCGCGTTTCACTTTGCCAGGCAACTCCAGGCAGTGTGGCAAGTGCGCCTTTGATCGCCTCGTCGACCGAGTCAAACCCCGTTCTAAGGTCGAATGGCTTCCACGGAAGTTCGGGATATTTCAAGCCAGCCTTTGCCCACACGCGAATTTCGCCCCACAGATCTCCAGGTACTCGCTCAGAACTGACTTTCGCGTCGAACCGATAGGAAAAGATGATCCTGCTCGTGGGATGGTCGGAGTCAGCTTCCGCTGCACCGGGTTGTACGGACGCCTTGACCTTCGACGTGCTGATGGCTTCCGCGTAAGTGAAGGTGAAGAGGTAGGGATCGATTTCCAGCGGTCGTCGCGACTTGAGGCGATACCACGTATGGTTCGTGTCGTTGAGCGCGATCAATTCGCCCTGTTCCGTACTGATGATCACGTCGAACAGTTGCGGAGTTCCGGGATCGTTGTCACAACGCATCCGCCAGCGCTTACCATCGACGACGATATTTCCTTGGCTATGAACCGGATAGAGACCGGACGTGGTCGTTTCAAAGCGATACGTGTCGGCCGCTCTGACTGGCACATGCACGATCGTCAAAGCAGTGCGCCAATTCGAAGGGCGTGATTCAGAATCCTGCTTCCCATAGGCCTTCCCTGCTCCGTCTCGTTACGGTGAGTTGAAGCGGAATGGTCCTAACTCCGCAACGACACGCGTTCCCGAACGAGGATAGCGCTCTACGAGGTCGAACCAAACCTCAGGCGGTTTGGCCAGTCTGTACGCATTGCTCCATTCAGCAGCAACTGAATAGTGCATTTCAACCCGCCCACTCGGCGCCATCAACCGCAGAACCGAGGTGGGGTCAGTCAAAGCATTGAAAGTCCGGCCCTCGCCTGCTCTGTCCGAGAAGAAGGGTACTAGGGCGTAGATGGCGATCTGATCTTGATTGATTAGCCTGTATTCGAAAGCAGCACGAATAACGGAGCCCTCCGTCAGAGTACTGCCGATGGGAGGATCCAAACTAAGAAGGACAAGTTCGCCGCCCGCCTTCGTCTGCGCGGGCACGCTTTGCGTAATGGGGCGGGAGCCGTAATTCTTCGCGCATCTTCGCAGGTTGCACCGCCGAGTTTGTTGAACAGCACGCCGCCACGAATCCCAGAATCGAAACCAGCCTCCGAGACAACGCACAAACATTCAATCTGTCCGGAGGCCACGCCGACGATCGTGCTCTGCGATGACTCAACTGCATGGAACAACCGTACCGTCAGGGAAACGACATAGGCCGTTATTTACCCAGATACTTGTTCCGAAGGTAGTTGACCCAAACCAGCCGCCTCCGCCCCCCGAGCCATTTGAGCCCGGGTCGGGATCTATGTTGAAGATGGAATGGCCCGGATCGATGGAGCCTCCGCCTCCGGGGCCGAAATCGCCGCCGTCCGCAGGACGCGGCTGACCGCATGTTCCGGTTGTGCAGCAATAGGATGGCTGACCGGTAGTGCCGATCCCAGCCGTTATGCAGGCAGTTACGGCCGCGTTACAGGCAGTGCAGACGGCGGAGCCCAAACCAAGCCAACTCGTCACATCGCAACTGTTGGCGTAGAAACAGAGATCGTGCGTATCACAGCAGTTACCGGTGGCGGTGCAACTGAGACCCTCAAACGGCCAGTCGCAGCCATAGTTATCCTCAGGCCTTGGTACAAAGCGCCGTTGCGCCGTAACGCGCGAGGGTAGTTCGGGCGTTTCTCCCTTCCTGATCATGCGGACGATTTCTTTGGCGGCTACAGTCATCTCATTGAGCTTTGGAACCGTATTTTGATCCAGCGCCGTGGACTTGGAGAGAAGTGGCTCGACCTGATAGTGCCATTCCAGATACTTCCCATCTGCCTTTTCGACAGGGTAGCGGCTTTCGAACACCGGCGTTCCGTCGGCGGCGGTGATTGCCACCCGAATACTTCCGTCAGCCCGAATCGTGCTCTCGACGAGATAGCCAGGGTAAGACTCGCGTATCGCGTTTACAACCGGCTGCAAAGATTCTCGACTGGAGGATGCGGAGGTCGTAAGTACGACGAACTGAAGACATACTACCGCCAGCAATATTCTACAATGCATACTAAAATACCTCATTTCAAACAGAAGGAGCGCCAGTCATACAGGTGTACGAACGCACTTCTGGACTTTTATGATCGCATTGTCAAGCCGATTAGCTTAGCCGCAGCATCGCGCGAAGATCACTGGAGCGGCTTGCGGCGAACTATGAGGAAAGGGCGCGGCTTTTTCGCCGTCTGATCAGATAAGCGGCCAATGCGCCCGCAGCGATTATGGTCACCCATTCGACGAGCAGCAAAGGAATGTTCACCACGAGTTCTGGAACATGGCGGCTTGCGTCAAGACGGGGGTCAAAAATGAAGGCCGCTATGGGCAGCTCAGAAGTTTTCGGAGCGACAGTCGCCTGCCCAAAAGTTGGCCTCGCAACGGGCGGACACAAGGTCATCAGGAAGATCGCTGCAATGACGGCTCCAGCGGTGATTCTAACGGGGGACCAAACGCCTCGACGCGAACACAGCACGAACAGGCCCGCCAGGGTAAGAAGCTGCATACAGGCCCCCGCCCCGGAGAGTATCGGTCCCAATCGAGCGAAGAAGAGCGTGTAAAATAACGCCACAGCCCAAAAGCGTCCGAGAATCCGTATTACACGGTCATCAGCGGAGTCCGCGGACGTTAGCGCCCAGCGAACGGCCCCCCACACCGCGCCAGCGACCAACCCAAGCGGACCCGTGACAAGAATTGCAGCCATCGGACCCAGATTTGAGGACGACAAATAAATCGTCCCAATAACTCCCGCAGCGAATGCGATCGCACCGGCGACGACAGAACTCTTTGCGACTGCACTTGAGAGACTTCCTCTTGCTCGGTCGGTAGTTGGCGATTCCATCTGTTCAGTTCCTCAGAGGAACCGCCGTAGGTTCTCTTTCCACCAGGGCCAGTCGTGGCCGAAGACACCGGGCCAGATCTCGAGGTGATTCGGGATTCCTTTCGACCAGAGCAGCGCGGAGAACTCGCGGTTCTTGTCGACGATCGTGTCGTACTCGCCGGTGGCGATGATCCAGTCGACGCGCGAGAGTTTGCCGGCCCATTCGGCATCCATGTTCGGGATGTAGGCGGTGGGGCAGTGGAAGTAGCAGTTCTCGTCCCAGTAGCCGTCGAGCTGCGCGTGGATGTCGTAGATGCCGGAGAAGCAGATGGCGCGGCTGACCACGTCGGGATAGCGGGCCGCGAAGTTCGCGGCGTGATAGGCGCCGAAACTCGCGCCGTAAACTGCCAGGTCGCCGCGTTGCGCGCGGTTGAAGATGTACGGCACCAGCTCGTGACGGAGATACGCGTCGTACTGCGCGTGGCGCGCGGCGCGGACCGCGGGATGAACGTTGCGGTTGTACCAGCTCTCCTCGTTCACCGTGTCGACGAGCACGAGCTGAATCTCGCCGTTGTCGACTTTGTCGGCGAGCGAGTCAGGGATGCCGCGGTCGGCGTTTTCGGAGTAGCGTCCGGCCGACGTCGGGAAGAGCATCACCGGCCGGCCGAACTTGCCGTACCAGAGAAACTCCATCGGCCGGCCGAGGGCGTTGCTGTGCCAGGAGACGTGTTCGGTATACATATCGTTGGCTCGTTTGCGGCAGGGCGGGCGATTCTATACGATCCGCCGCCCGGAGAAATCAATGCGAAAAAAGCGAATTGCACTCGTGTTCGGTATGGAAGACACCTTCCCATGGGCGTTGATCGACGCCATCAACTCGCGCGGCGGCGATCAGGTCGAAGCCATGCCCGCCGAGATCTCGTACATCAAGGACGACGGCGTCTTTCCGTACGATCTGATCCTCGACCGCATCAGTCACGAGATCCCGTTCTACCGCACGTACATGAAATGTGCCGCGGCGTCCGGCGTGCAGATCGTCAACAATCCGATCTGGTGGTCGGCCGACGACAAGTTCTTCGACAACCTCGTCGCCAAGTCGGTCAACGTGGCCGTTCCGAAGACCGTGCTCTTGCCGCACAAAGACTTTCCGCCGAGCACCGAGGCCAAGTCGTTCCGCAACATGAGATGGGTGAACTGGGACGAAGTCTTCGCCTACCTCGGCTTCCCGATCTTCATGAAACCGGCGTACGGCGGCGGCTGGAAGGACGTGTACAAATGCGACAACCAGCAGGAGTTTTTCGCCGCGTATGACCAGACCCGCGACCTGACCATGATGGCGCAGGAGGCGATCGACTTCGACCGCTACTACCGCTGCTACGTCCTCGGCCGCAGCCGCGTGCACATCATGCATTACGACCCGAAGCAGCCGCACCATCTGCGCTACGTGAAGAATCCGCCGCCGATGGAACCGGAGTTCGAAGCGCGCATCCGCCGCGACGCCATCGCGTTGTGTGACGCCCTCGGCTACGACATGAACACCGTCGAATTCGCGGTGCGCGACGGCGTCCCGATCGCCATCGACTTCATGAACTGCGCCCCCGACGCCGATCTCGCCTCGGTCGGTGAAGAGAACTTCAAGTGGGTGGTCGAGAATATGGCCGAGGCGCTGATCGAGATTGTCACGAGCGGACGAAAGCTGGAGCTGACGGGAACTTGGCCGCAGACGTTGAACACGTCGAAGGATGTAGAGACGGCGATCTGAGAGGTATGTGAGATCCGTCGAAGCGGATGGGCTGTCATCCAGAGCCGCCAAGCCGGGAGTTGCGAAGCGACGGAACGGCGCAGGACGGCGAAGGATCTCCAGCTTCCCAAGCTGCGTTGAATCCCAAGGGTTTCAGGCGGAGTTGCGCATGTCGAGATCCTTTGCCGTCCTGCGGCGCTCCGCCTTCGGCTACGACGCCTCCGGCGGCGCTGGATGACAAAGTCGTGGATTAGAAGTTGCTTTGGCGAAGACCGCCTTACGAATCCGCTGATCTACTAATCGACTGATCC
>JBAVBF010000259.1:0-2715 GCA_049586115.1 Thermoanaerobaculia bacterium
GGAAACGTTCGTCGATCGTGCCGATGATGGGCAGCTTCATTTCTTGTTCTCCAGCGTGAAGATTTCGTCTGTGGTGTAGCCGAAGACGCGCGCGAACGTCAGTGCCAGCGCGAGACTCGGCTCGTAACGCTGACGCTCGATCGAGTTGATGCTCTGCCGCGAAACGCCCACGGCGTCGGCGAGCTGCTGCTGCGTCCAGCCGAGGGCCGTACGGAGTTCTTTGACGCGGTTCTGGACGGTGGGCGGCATGTCAAGTTCGCTTCACATGATAGTCCGGTTAGAATTCGCGCGGTTTTTCCGGAGGCAAGATGTCCATTCGATTCTGGTCGTGTCTCAGTCTTGGCCTTTCGCTTTCGCTGTCGGCGCAGAACTACAGAGTCGATACCGTGGCCGGATTCGGAACTTTCGGCGGCGACGGCGGACCGGCTACGGCCGCGTTGATCAATCCGGGACCGGTGGCCGTCGACGCGAACGGCATCGTCTACCTTTCCGATCCCGGCAACAATCGCATTCGCAGAATCGACAACTCCGGCACAATCACCACGCTGATCGGCAGAGGCTACGGAACCTTCCGCGGCGATTACGGTCCGGCTGCGCTGGCGGGGATGTCGACGGCCTACAGCATCGCTCTGGACCGCTCGGGCAATCTCTATTTCACCGACGACAGTAATCAGCGGATCCGTGAGATCACGACCAGCGGCTGGGTCTCGACCGTCGCCGGAAACGGCAATTGCGGGACGACCTCCGCCGGCGTGAAAGCGACGCAGGCTCCGTTGTGCGACGTCGAGAGCGTGGCTGTCGACAGTCAGGGCCGTGTGTTCTTCGCATCGGAAGCGCAAGTCTGGATGATCGCCTCGGACGGCACGCTCGTCCTGGTCGCCGGCACGGGTGGATTCGACAAGACAGGCGACAACGGCCCGGCCACGGCGGCCCAGATCGGATATCCGGGCAGCTTGGCCGTCGATGCGAGCGGCAACGTTTTCATCGCCGACCAATTCAACTTCGCCATCCGCGAAGTGACGGCGGACAAAGTCATCCACACCGTCGCTACGATTTCCACCACGAGCTCCACGACCGTTTCGCTGACGCTCGACCCGTCGGGCAACCTCTATTACGTAACCGGCACCAAGCAGGTCTTCAAGCTCGTGTCAGGCAGTCCAACCACCGTTGCGACGGTCACCGGTGTGGAAGACGCGAGCTTCATTGCCGTCGATGCGGCGAGCGCGATTTACGTTTCGTCCGTCACGAACCAACGCCTTTTGAAAATCACCAACGGTAATTCCACGGCGATCGCCGGCGCCTATCCGTTCGGCGTCGATCCGTTGCCCGACCAGGCCACGCGCGTCCGTCTGCACCTGAATCCGTTGCTGATCGGGCTCGCGGTCGACTCCGCGGGCAACGTCTACTTTCCGGAGCTCGACGGCAATCTGTTCCAACGCATCGACAAAGTCGCTCCGGGCGGGACGATGACTGCGCTCGGCGCGCCGGCGAAGCTTCCGACGAATGGCGACTTCACCGTGCAGGCGGTGGCGATCGGTCCGAGCAACGCCATCTACTTCAGCACCTTCACGCAGGTGTACCGATTGGATTCGAACGGCACCGTGACGTTGATCGCCGGCGCGCCGGGATTTCCGTCGGCGGTCGGCGATGGTGGTCCGGCCACGGCCGCGAGAATCAGCAATCCATCGAGCCTCGCCTTCGACGCCGCCGGGAACCTCTACATCACCGAGCCGTTCGACAGCCGCGTGCGCAAAGTGACTCCCGGAGGCACGATCTCCACATTTGCGGGCAACGGTCACGCCGGCTACAGCGGCGACGGCGGCTTCGCGTCCAGCGCCTTGCTCTCGACGCCGGTCGATGTGAAAACCGACAGCAGCGGCAACGTCTTCATCGGCGATCTCACCGCATCGGTGGTGCGCAAGGTGTCGGCGAGCGGCATCATCACCACCGTGGCCGGCACAGGGACCAAAGGCTTCAGCGGCGATGGCGGACCGGCAACACAGGCGACGCTCAGCGGCGCCGCGGCGATCGCCGTCGATCCCGCCGGAAATCTCTTCATCGCCGACCGCCCGTCCGCGGCTTCGACGATCTCGCCGGCCACCGACAACAATCGCATTCGCATGGTGAACACCGCCGGCATCATTTCGACGATTGCCGGCCCGCAGCCTGGCTACAACGGCGAAGGGATTGCGTCGACCGGCGCGGCCCTCGGCGGTCCCGTCGCCCTGGCCACCGACGCGCAGGGCAACCTCTACGTGAACGAGTCATCCACGCAGCGCATCCGCAAGTTCACGAAGGTCTCCGGTCCGATTCCGCCGAAGCGGCGCGCCGTGTCGTAAACGGGGAGTGGGGAGTGGGGAGTTGGGGGTAGAAGAAAAGGCACGGGACATAGCCAGATCCCACTCCCCACTCCCAACACCCCACTCCCCGTGGTAGAACCCTCCGCGCTTGCGGACCGCGGTCTTCTCCATCATCTCGCCCAACTACCGGCACTTCGCGCGCGTGCTCATGGAGTCGGTGCGGCAGCATCAGCCGGAGTGGGATCGATTCGTTCTGCTGGTCGCGCCGGACGCCAGGGCAATCGACCAGGAGTTGTTCGAGACGGTTTCGATCGACGCCTTGCCGCTGCCGAACCGGCGCCAGTTCTGTTTCCGTTACTCGATCCTCGAGCTCAACACCGCCGTGAAGCCGTGGATGTTCGAGCACCTTTTCGCG
>JBAVBF010000260.1:0-4497 GCA_049586115.1 Thermoanaerobaculia bacterium
ACAAAAGGGAGGCGATGAGTTTCACGCGCCGACTGGTACCAGCCGGCCCGGATCGTTACCGGGCCGGCTGGTGATGAGCGTCAGGCGGGCGGCGCGGGCGGCGGCGGCGGCGGACCGATGCGGATCATCGCAGTCGTCAGATCGCTGAGGCGGTCGGCGATGAGATTCTCCGGCGGCATCTTCGGCGTGTTCTTCTTCACGGCGGCGGTGAATGCGGCCACGTTCGGATAGGTCGCCGCATACGTGTTCGCGCCGCTCTTGTAGTTGCCGCAGATCTCGTTGAAAGCGTGGCGGCCGAGGGCGCGGTAGCTTTCGAACTGCGACTCGCTGAAGAACTGATCCGCGGTCGACTCATGCGGAAAGTCGAGCGACTCGGTGGCGTAGTTGAAGACGTCCTTAGGGAAGTAGCTGCCCTCGTACAGACCGGGCTTGATGTAAACCAGCCAGCCGTCCGTCTCGGTATCGTCGATGGCGCTGTAGCGGATGCGCGCGGTGGTCACGTATCGGCCCTTGGTGAGGGTGGAGTCGCTGCTGCGCGCGTGCATGTCGTCGTACTCGATGTCGATCGGGACGCCGAGGTCCGTGCGGATTTTGCGAATGGCGTTGCCGAGGTCTTCGAAGGAGCACTTCGGATCGCAGCCGCCGTCGCTGGCCACGATGAAACGGCAGCGGCGCAGGACCATCTCGTAGATGCCGAGGTTTTCGAAGTGGCCGCCGTCGGAGAGATAGACGAGCGGGCATTGATCGTTCGTCGTGCCGGTCAGTTCCCACGCCAGCGGCTCGAGGTTCGTCCGCGGATGCGCGTTGTTGTAGGTGTTGCGTCCGGCCAGTCCGGGGTTGCCGAGCCACGAGCCGAGGCGGACGTTGAGGATGGTCAGGATGAAGGCCATGGCCGGTGACGAGTGATAGCCCTGATTCGGGCTGGCCGCGGCACCGGAAATGGCGACGGCGGTACCGATCGAGATGCCGTCCTTGCCGCCGTACTCCTTCGAATCGCGGTAGCCGACGTAGAAGCTCCCCGAATGCAGCGGAGTGACGGTGAAGGACTCCGCCTGGCGCTGCTGCCACGCCAGTTTTTCGCCGGCGGTGAGGTTGAGGGCGGTATTGATGACGTGCAACGGCGCATGTTGCGGCGGACGCAGCGAAGCGCCGAAGGTCTTCTGCAGTGTGGCGCGGTTGCGGCGCAGGCGCGGCGCGGACGATTCGCTCTTGACGCCGCCGCCGAGATCCTCGCGGACCATGATGTTGTTGACGTTCTGCATCATCGCGTTCTTGAAGGCATCGTTCATCTCGCGCTTGTCTTCGAGCCAGCCGCGGGTCTTTTTATCGAGCGCGTTCCAGATCACCTGCTCGACGGAATCGGGCGTGGTGAAGTTCGCCGTCAGCTGCTGCACGAACGCGGGGAAGTCGAGGAAGCTGGTCGGCCAGAGCAGATCCGGCTGCAGCTCGTACATCTGCAGGTTGTCGTGCGGATCGAAGCCGGTGAATTCGTCGGCATCGCGGTTGTAGCGCGACGCGCCGAGGTACGCGCGGATGAGACGGTTCCGATACAGGGCCTGCATCGAGAAACGGTTCACACCGACCAGCGTCGACAGGCCGGTCGCCGCGAGCGCCACCGCCAGGATTCCCAGCAGATCCCAGTGGTTCGTGGCATGAACGGTCTTGAGATGCTGAATGCCGTTCACGGTGGCCAGCGAGAGGAAGGGAACCTTCTCCGTCTCGTATCTGGTCTCGATCTTTGAACCGGGCGACGACTGGTCCGTTTGCGTGAGCGTCGCGTTGGACTGGAACTGCTCGACCCACTTCGTCGCCACCGAAACTTTCTGGCTGCGGAAGAGTTGGATCAGGACGGTCGTGCCGAGCGAAATGCCGGCCAGCAACGCGATCACGAAAAGAGGCACGGCAAGCGCGAGGACGAATCCGCTCGCGGCGCTGCTCTTCGACGCTTTCTCGCTTTTCTTCTTGTCGTCCGCGGGCGTCTTGGCGCTGAATCCGAGGAGTCCGGCCAGCAGTCCGGACACGCCGCCGACGGAACTGACGAGCACCGGCGCGCGATAGAGCAGCACCGGTCCGAAGACGGAGACGAAACAGCCCAGCGCGAGGATGATCGCGGTCATCAGCATCAACGCTCCGCCGCGTCCCCACCACTCGCGGTCGTAATCCTCATTCACTTTGCTGGAGATGCCGACGAACGCAGCGTTCTGCACGAAGAAGATGAGCAGACAGATCGGCACGGCGAAGCAGACGTACAACTCGGAGACCGGCGTGGAGTCGAAGAGCCCGCGCAGGAACGGCGCGATGCCGCTGAGGTCAGGCACTTCGCGCACGGGATGATCGAAGACTTTGTTGGCGACCAGGTAGAAGAGCGTGATCACGCTGGCAAGTCCGGTGAGCGTCGCTACCAGTTCGGTGCCGAGCTTCTTGGCGACGCCATGCTGCCGCTCCAGCGGCTCGCGGCGCTCGGCGGCGGATGAGTTGATGAAGAAACGGTAGTAGTAGATCGCGGCGGGGACAAGCGTCATCGCGCCGGCGGCGGCCGTGTAAAGGATCCAGTCGCTGGCCCAGGTCGACTTGAAGGGCAGCTCGGCGACCTTGGCCCAATACAAACTGATGGCGGTGGAAGCGACCGTCAACGGAATCGCGCATAGAAAGAAAAAGCCGCCCGTTCCGCGGAGGCTCTTCCCGCTCGCATGCCGTCCGTGAACGGTCGGCCGCGTCGCGCCGAGGTAGCCGAATCCGACGGCGAGCGCCGCCGCCGCAATGATGAGCAACGAGCCGGTGTGGAACTGCGTGTCGTGCCGGAGCAGCATGGCGAAGAGACGCGGAATCGCCAGAATCGCCGCGAGGATCGGGATGAGCACGAGCAGATTGAGCAGCAGATTGCGGATGTACATCGAGGCCATCGTCCAGGTATCGGCGGAGAGGAAGCCGAGCTTCGGACTCATGTAGTTGCTGTACGCGCGCAGGTGCCGCAGCGGCCGCGGCTCGGGATCGACCTTCTTCACCGGCCGGTCGCTCTTCGGCTTGTCCGGCTGTACGCCTTCGACGGCGGTGTCGGCGCGCACGAGGTCGTCCTGAACGCCGGCGATTCCGCTCGGATGACGGCGCGCCCACGACGAGAGCCAGCTGCCGATGTAGCCGCCGCCGGAAACGGTGGAGAGGTAGTGGAACTTGTCCAGGAGGCGCGCGCCCGCGAGGCCCTGGATGATGCCGAGCGCGAAGGTTGCGGTGCGGATGCCGCCGCCGCTGATGCAGAGCGCCGTCCGCGCTTCTTCATCGCTGCGCGCGTGAAGTTTTTTGTAGAGCGCCGCGAGACGGAGGTCGCGCTGCAATTTGACCGCGCCGAGGAACGCGTCGTCGACGATGCGCCGATTGATCTCGCGCCGCCGCGCATCACTCACGTCCTCGGTGTAGTCGTCGTAACGGTCGATGAGATCGCGCCCCGTGTCGGTGATGGCCGGCGATTCGCGAAGTTGATTCAGATCGTTCGACTTCACGAGCGCGTTCAGCGCCGCCAGAACACCGGAGCTGACGTCAACGCTGCACGCCGCGCAAACCGCCCGCGCCCACGGCTCGTCGATGATGTCGCCCGCACCGTACTCGGGCGGCGGCACGTCGACCGCTCCGTACATCGAGACGTACTCCTGCTCCAGCACTTCGTGGACTTCGAACGGAAGCGAAGACATAGGCCCTCCTGGCCGGATTGCGTTGTGATGGGTGAGCCAAGGATTATAGACGGAAGGGGGCGGAAAAGTTCCTACGATCTTGGCGGACGCAACAGCGGCCGCGGATCGGCGGCGCTCGCTTTGCCGGCTTCGATCCAGGCCCCGCGTGTGATCAGCGATCCGAGGAGAGCCGATGCAGCGGCGGCGCGGCGGGCACGTTTCGAGCGGATGCCGATCAGCCGGAGCACGAGCGGGAGTGGTCCGGAGAAAAAGCCGCCGATGCGGATGGTCGTTCCGGTGACGCCGTGGCGCAGCGGTTCGGAGTCGACACTGCGGTCGGATTCGATCTCGATGCCGGTGTAGGTTTCGAATGCGGCGGCGGCGAGGGCGAGGACGTTGAGGGCCGGCTCGTCGTGTCCGCGCATTGTGAGGACCGCCGTGGCCGAGGCCATCGCGGACGCTCCGAAGTGAATCGGCAGCGTCTTCGCGTGCGCGGCCCAGACCGGAATCGCGGTCGCGCCGAGGAGGACGCCGGTGTAGGTGGCCATGACCAGTCCGGAGAGTGCGGCGGCGAATGCAGATGCGTCGCCGATGCGCTTCATGCCGAGCATCTCCGCGATCACGGCTCCGGCTGTGGTGCTGCCGAAGACGGACAGCGTCCACGCGCCGACCGACATCGCTGATTGCGGTTTGAAAACCCGGAGCATGTTGAGAAATCGTTCCGGACGGCCGAGGTCGAGGATGAGCAGCGGTCCCGACGCGGCGGCGCCGATGGCAGCGACCCAGCGCGCATCGCGGACGAGCGCTGGCGACGCGCCGGTGAGTTGTGCAG
>JBAVBF010000261.1:0-2452 GCA_049586115.1 Thermoanaerobaculia bacterium
CGGCGTCGCTCGCGGCGGTGTTGGCCATGAATCCGACGCGCGCGTCGAAGGCGGCGGTGGCGGCACGAAGCTCGGTCACGATGTTTCGCGGCGAGGGGTCGGCATCGTCGCGAACGTCGGGCAGCGGATCGATCAGCGCATCGGCGAATGCAGTCGCGGCGACGTAGCCGTCGCGGTCGAGCGTTTCGTCGACCACGCGCGAGAGCAGCACGCTCGCGCCGTTCGCCGTCGTCTCGCGCTGCTCGTCGAGCGTCCGGAGGTTTTTCAGATGGACGGAGTCGCGATGTTGCTGCAGTTCGGCGCGGGCGGCCGCGATCAGCTCATCGGCACTGCGCGTTTTCTCGTTGATGACGCTCTTCGGTTGAAAGCGGCGGAAGAGCGACTCGCCGCCGATCCGCGCCAGCGGGAGAGCGAACTCCTCGCCGACGATGAACTGTTTCGCGGCGAGTGACTGCGCCGAGCCATCACCGCCTCCGCACAATCTTGCGAAGAGCTCCGCGGCAAAACGCGTTTCGAGGCGTCGCAGGGCGACGTCTCGCGGGAAGATCAGATCGGCGCAACCGAAGGAGCTGAACGCGGGAGGCATCCCGCGCGGATTCACGCCCGGAAACGCGCCGCTCATCTCGGGTTCGAACGTGAGCGCACCGGCGACCGCATCGGCGTACGAATCGAGCGAGGTTGCGAGCGTGCCGAACTTCACGCGCGCGCCGTTTGTGGCATCGAGCAGCCAGACTTCATCGAACGGTTTCGGATCGGCGCCGCTCAGCGTTTTCAGCGTGCCGTACGCCGCGGCGTAGTCGCCGTCGTTCGTCGCGCCGGTCACTTCGGGCAACAGGCAGAGGATCTCGATCGAAAAGTAGGAAGCGAGGCGGCGCATTTCATACGTCGTGCGAATCGCCGCGATCGTGTCGAGCAGCGTCGTCCGCGCGGCGCCGGCGGCCGACACGACGACGAGCACGAGCTCGCGCGTGCTGATGTCATCGCGCGCTCGCAACGGGCTGTCGGGACGCTGCCGTTGCACGTGAATCGAATTGATCGCATCGGTCAGCGCGTCGCCCCGCCGGAACTGCACGAGGTCGTCGAGGCCGTACGTGGCCGCAACGCGCCGCTGCACCGCTTCGGCCAGCGTCGCCGCATCGTCGTCGAGAGCCAGAATCGTGACCGGCTTGAGCATCACGAGAGCGTCTCCATGCGGCGGACGTAGTCTTCGATGGCGATCACCTCGTGCTCGACCTGGTCTTTCACTGCCGCGTCCGCGACACCGGTCATCTGCTTCGACAGCGACAGCGTGTACTCCTTCAGGATCGACGCGACACGCACGGCGCCTTCGCGAGTGACGACGGCATCGATGGCGTCCTCCGCTTCCTGCACCAGCTCGCGGTTCTTCTCGAACGCGGCATACGCCGGAACGCGGCCCTGGCCAAGGCGGATCAGGCTGTTGTCGACGCGCCGGCCGTTCTTCGACTTCATCGAATACCACGCGCCGTCACGCTTGATGATGCCGAACGGCTCGGGCGCCTGCGCGAGCGCGAACCAGCGCAGCGCCTCGCCGTCGCCACTGCGCGGAATCAGGTTCGGCAGCTCCTGCCAGCGCTTGTCGATATGGTTCGAGATCACCTTGTTCGGATCGAGATACGCGCGCTCCATGTCGTCCATCTCGGCGAGGGCAAAGAGCGGGACGCCGGTTTTCACTTTGAAGAGCAGGATGCGATGCGCATCGTGCGTCGAGACCATCGACGGCCGGGCGCTCCCCTTCGGCACGCCCACTTCGTACTTCGATTCCTTGAGCAACGTGCTGTCCGCATCGGCGACGCCGTAGTGGTAGAACTCGTTGATCACCGACTGATTGACCACCGGAATCTTGCCGGCGTCGTAACGCCACAGCGGCACGGCCAGGTTGTCGACGCGATTCAACTCCTGCGACACGGCCTCGGGTGAAAGGCGGCCGAGGATGTCGTCCATGGTCAATGAGGTGAGCGGCTCGTAACACTTCTGCACGAACTGGCGGACGTCGGCGTAGACCTCGTCGGCGCGAAGCGTCGACCACTGCGAGAGCGAGCCGTTGTGGTGATCGGCATACCACTTCACGAAATCATCGCCCGTCACCGGCGGCCGTTGCGGGCCGGGATCGAACGAAACAGTCTGCTCGAAGAGGCGCGACGCACCGCGGGGGTTGCTGGCGTCGAGGTACTGCTGCTCGAACTGCTTGCGCGCGGCGTTGAGGTTCTCGCGGATGCGATAGCACGCCTGCAGGATCGATTGTGTGTGCGCGTGAAGGACGGAGTAGAGCTCAGCCGCCTTTTCCAGACGCGCGATCTTCACCGTCAGCTCGGTCTCGCGGTCGACAAGGCCGCCGTACACTTCGCACGCCGTCTTGATGCGTCCTTCCCGCCTGATGAACGCCCCAATTGCCTCGCCGATCTGATCCTCGGCCGGTTTGAAGACCAGTGCC
>JBAVBF010000262.1:0-1764 GCA_049586115.1 Thermoanaerobaculia bacterium
GTACATCTCCAACCTGTGGCTTGTCTTCAAAGGATGGGAATGGGCGCCGCTCGGTCATGCGTGGTCGCTTGCGATCGAAGAGCAGTTTTACCTGCTGTTCCCGCTGGTCGTGCTGTGGCTGGACAAGCGACGGCTCCGTCAACTTCTGTGGTTCCTGATTGTGATCTCGCCCGTGATCCGGGTCGTGACGAATGCCCTCACCTTTCCAGGCGCCTCATCCTTCGCGACGTTCTGCCGGCTCGACGTCCTGGCCATGGGCGCGCTGATTGCGGTTGCCTTCGACGGACGAACGGAGATCAGCGAGCAGGCCGTGCGACGGATTCAAGTTGCCCTCGCCTGCCTGACCACAGCAACCGCCGTTCTCTGGCTCACGAAACAGCTCGACTTCAAGAAGGTGTTCTTCAATGCCTTCGGACTGACCGTGGTCGAGGCCACTGCGGCGCTCTTTGTCTGTTTCGTGCTCGTTTGTCCCGGACGTCTTCTCGGACGAGCGCTTCAATTTCCTCTCGCGGTACGAATGGGGAGGATTTCTTACGGCATCTACCTGATCCACTATCCGGTCGCCCAGATTATCGGCGTACAGGTTCGCGCGCAGATTGCCGACAATTGGTTGAGAACCGCTGTCATCGCGGCCACGAGCATCTCCGCGACCCTCGTGCTGGCCACGCTCTCATGGTTCGCATTCGAACGCCCCATTCTGCGGCTGAAGAAACTGTTCTACGAAGAAGGAGAGGAGGCTGTTCGCGTCGAGGCCGAGATGCTCGATGCGCCGCTGTCGCCCGACGATCCGGCAATCGTGCTGAGCAGGGGCTAATGCACCTGCGAATCCTGATGATGGCCGATACGCCATCGGATCCAAACCGAGGCGCCGCCGGTACAGAAGTCCGGACGCTCCACGCGCTACGGGGTCTGGGCCATGACGTCGACGCGATCTGGTCAGACGATCTCGGCCGGCGAATCGAGCACGGCAACCTTCACCTTCTGTTCGAGCTTCCTCGCGCCTACGAGCGCGCGGCGATCAACGCGCTGCAGCAAAAGCAATACGACGTCATTCATGTGAATCAGCCGCATGGGTATCGTGCCGCGCGAGCGGTACACCGGCTTTCGCCGAAGACGGCCTTTATTCATCGGTCGCATGGCTTCGAGCTGCATGTGGAAGAGACGCTGCACCCATGGCGCGCCACGTTTGGCGGCGACGAGCGCGGCGCCATGCGGCGCCTCGCGTCGATCGCGATCGCCCCGTTGTTGAGAAAACACTCCCATGCCATTGCTCGCGAGGCGGATGGTCACATCGTCTCCTCATCACTCGATGCGTCGTTTCTTCGACGGCGCCTCGGCGTGGCCGCCGAGCGAATCGCTGTTATCCCGCAAGCCGTTCCCGATTCGTTCCTCGCGAACGATCCGCCGCCGATGGATCCGATCCGTCTTGGCCGCGTCTTGTACGTTGGCCAATTTGCGTTCGTAAAGGCGCCGATGATCACGGCGGCGGCAATGAATCGCATGGCCGAGGCGGACGCGCGATTGCGATTCACCTGGGTCTGCGATCGGGCCAGCGAGAAAGCGATACGCGCGTTGATGTCCGCGAAAACGAACGAGCGGCTCGACGTGGTGCATTGGACGGCGCAGGACGCACTGCGCGACATTTATGACGCGCACGGCGTCTTTCTCTTCCCGTCATTCTTCGAAGGATTCGGCAAGGCATTCCTCGAGGCAATGAGCCGCGGACTTTGCGTCGTCGCAAGCGACGCAGGCGCGATGCACGAC
>JBAVBF010000263.1:0-2746 GCA_049586115.1 Thermoanaerobaculia bacterium
ACTCACGCAACGTCAAAGCGACGTTCTTCGTGAAAGGCGCGCTCTGCTCGGAGCAGCCGGAACTCGTGCGGTTGATGCTCGCGCGCGGCCACGCAGTTGCGAATCATTCGCAGACGCATCCATCGGGCGCGTTCTGGTGCCTTCCGCCGGTTGCGATCGCACGGCAGATCGATGAATGCAACGTCGCGATGACAAGAATCACCGGCGAGAGGCCGCGTCTTTTTCGCGCGCCGGTGGGGATGAAGAATCCATTCGTGCATCCGATCCTGGCGCACCGCGGCATGACACTCGTCGGCTGGAGCGTGCGCGGCTTCGACTCCTTCGGTGACGACGTCGAGCGCGTCGTGCGGAGGATTGTGCCGCGCGCCGGCAACGGCTCGATCATCGTCATGCACGAGGGCCGCGGCTTCTCCGTCGCCTGCGTCAGCCGCGTGGTCGACGAGATGAAAGCGCGCGGCTACTCGTTCGTGATCCCCGACGTCGGGCGCCTGAAAACGAACAGGTAGTTGTTGAACGGCGTCTTCCCATACAGCGGCACGACCTCGGCTTCGAAATTCGCGAACGGCCGCACGATCTCTTCACGCGTCAGGAAATGCAGCCGCTCCGCGCGCAGCCAGCGCACCGCGCGCGAAAACATCTCCTGCGCGTACGTGAGGCGGTAACGCCAGCTTCCGTCGCGGACGGCATCGCGGATGATGACGGTGGTCGCATTTGCAGCAGCGGCTGCGAGGATCGCCGCCTGATCATCGCTGCGAAAGTAGTGCAGCAGATCGAGCAGGACGACGGTGCCGCCCGACGCGACCGCCGATCGCGCGTCGGCGATTTCGAACGTCGCGTCCTGCACGACTGCCGCTGCCACGGCGATCTTCCGCTCGTCGTGATCGATTCCGCGCATCGGCGCAGCGAAACCGCGCGCACGGAGATACGCCGCAAGAACGCCGGCGCCGCAGCCAACATCCAGCAACGGATCGGTGCTGGCGCCGATTCGGTCGAACACGGCGGCGTAGACCGGATCGGCGCGCACTTTCGCGCGAACGTAGATCCGCAAAAATCGAGACGGATAACGCGCGGCGATACGGCTCGCGAGATCGTCCGTCGTCACGGCGAGAGATGCTCGATCAGGTCGATCAGCTCGGTGAGATTGAACGGTTTCGGCAGGATCGCCGACACGCCGAGTTGCAGGATCGCCTGCGGATCGACGTGCAGATGCGCGGAGAGGACGATGATCGGGAGCGTGCCGAGGAAGCCGGTCTCTTTGAGGCGTTGCAGAAAGTCCCAGCCATTCACGCCGGGCATGGCCAGGTCGAGGAGGATGACATCGGGACGATGGATGGTCAGCGCGCGGTGGCCCTCGCCGCCGTCGCCGGCGAGCAGCACCTGAAATCCGGCCTGGCGCAACGCGGCGGCGAGCATGCCGCGCAACGGCAGATCGTCGTCGATGACGAGGATCCGTTTCCGATCGACATCGGCGATTCGTTTTTCGCCGCTGCTGCTCTGATTCTGAACCTGATTCATGCCGCGCTCGCGCTTGCCATTCTAGCGACTGCTGAGACCGACATGCAGAACGCTGGCCACTCGTCCGTCAGAACAAATCGCTGTCGCCGTACGTGTAGTAAAGGCGCTCGGCGATGCGCGCGCTGGCGTCGGGCAGATCGAACGGAACGCCCATCAACGACAAGTCCTGCGGATCGGGCTTCGACTCGAATTGCATCCCGCGCAAAACACCATCAAACCATTCCGGCCGCGCCGGAAACCAGCCATCGATGCGATCGACCGGATAGCTCGGCGCGACATGCCGCAGAAGAACATTTGCCGCGAACCGATATCGCGGATCGAAAAGCGCATCTCCCCATGACAGCCGCGAGCCGCGGACGCCGAACACGCTCCATCCCGCGAGGCGGCGCCACTTACGGATCGCGACGATGAAGTACGGAACGTCCGGACATTCGAGATAGCGCCAACGCAGATAACGCGCATCGCGGCGCACGAGAAAGCGATACGCGGGTGCGACGCGCGCGAAGAAGTCGTCGAACTCGCGACCGACGTCGTCTACCAATTCCAGTTGCCATCCGCGCAGCAATCGTTCCCGCCGCGTGATCGGTTCGATCGGATTGCGCACGAGATCGCGGACGCGATACGGCGCGGGCTCGACAGCGTCGCTGCCGAGGAATCGGACGGATAGTTGGCGATGCGAATCGGTCGTGAAGCCGTAGTTGAAGGCGACCTTGCCGCGGCAGAAGAAATCGTAAAAGTGTTGCGCCGTCCGCACGAGGATGCTGGTCGGTCCGCGGCCGACCTGACGCACGGAACGGTCGGTCATGATGTCGCCGATCTGATTCGCGAGGAGTTCGCGGCCATTGTCGAACATCGCCACCGGATAGCCGGCGTACTGCGCGACCAGCTGGCCGCTCTC
Organism: Thermoanaerobaculia bacterium; assembly: GCA_049586115.1. Classification (GTDB taxonomy): domain Bacteria; phylum Acidobacteriota; class Thermoanaerobaculia; order Gp7-AA8; family Gp7-AA8; genus JADGNZ01. Next base: position 2,414 of record JBAVBF010000263.1, read on the forward strand.
GTCGAACGTCAGCGCGATGCGTTCGTTGCCGCACGGATTTCGTTGGTATTCCCAACGAAAGTGTTCGACGCCGCGCGATGCATGCGGAAACGCACGCTGAAAAAGTTGAAGGATCTGTTCTTCATCGCCGGCTCGAAACGCCCGCGTCGTGAATCGCGAATCAACGGGCATGCGTCGGCTCGACCGAGCGGATTGCGCGGAAGTTCACCGGCGCGCCGGCGCGGCGCTTGGCCACGATGCGAATCGATCCGGAGAAAAGCAGCAGCGGATCGGGCAGCACCTTCAACAGCAATCGCACGAGCGGCGCGATCGCCGGCCAGCGCATGGCGAGGG
>JBAVBF010000264.1:0-1722 GCA_049586115.1 Thermoanaerobaculia bacterium
GGCAACGAGTTCCTGAACGGCAATGGCGGCAACGATACAATCAACGGCTTGGCCGGGAATGATAATCTCACCGGCGGACTGGGCGCAGACACATTTGTCTACGCCAATGGCGGCGGCGCGGACTTTATCGTCGACTTCAATCACGGCGAAGGCGATCGAATCGACCTGACCGGGGTGGGCGGCATCATCAGTTTTGCGGATGTTCAATCCCGTGCCAGCCAGCAGGGACCCAACACGCTGATCGATTTCGGCGGCGGCAATACCATCACGCTGGCCAACATCATCGTTGGCAATCTGGTCGCCGGCGACTTCATCCTTGGCAACAGCGTTACCGGCACGTCCGGCAATGACACGCTGGTAGGCACCAGTCAGGTCGACAACATCTTCGCCCTTGAAGGCAACGATCGACTCCAGGGCTTTGGCGGCAACGATCAACTCGACGGCGGACTTGGCTTCGACCGGGCGGTGTACCTCGACGCCACCGGTAGCGTCACGATCAACCTGGCGGCCGGGACGGCCAGCGGGGCCGGGGTCGGCAACGACACCCTGATCGGCATTGAGGGCATCGTCGGCAGCAATTTGGCAGACACGTTTGACGCAACGGGCTTCACCGGCGACACCGGCACGCCCGGCACGCAAGCCGGTTTTAACGAATTCGAAGGCCGAGGCGGCGCCGATACCATCACCGGTGCCACCAACAGCCAGGGTGCGATGCTGACGCGCCTGTCCTATGCCAATGCTACCGCCGGCGTGACCGTGGATCTGGCCGCACACACGGCCACTGGCGACGCGTCCGTCGGATCCGATACGCTCGTGGGGTCGGGATTTGCAGGTGTTGTCGGTTCGGGCTTTGTCGACCAATTGCTCGGCAGCGACAACATATCGGGTACGGTTGAAATATTTGAAGGCCGCGCCGGCAATGACACCATCAACGGCCGGGGCGGCTTTGACCGTGCGGACTACGCTCTCGATACGGCAGCCGTGGGCGGCATCAGCGTGAACCTGGCTGCAGGTATCGTGACCGGCGACGCCGCGACCGTGGGCACCGACACGTTGCTCTCGGTCGAATCCGTGCGGGGATCGAACAGTGCCGATACGTTTGATGCGACCGGCTTCGGCAGCGGCAGCACCAATGCCGGCTCGAACGGGACCTTCAACGAATTCAACGGCATGGGAGGCAACGACACCATCACCGGCAACGGCAACACCCGCCTGGCGTTTGTCAACGCAACCGGAGCGGTCGTTGTCGATCTCCAGACGGGGGCGACGCCCGGTACGGGTACGGCGAGCGGAGATTCCTCGACGGGAACCGATACGTTCAGCGGCGTCAATGCCGTCATGGCTACGATGTTCAACGATACGCTGTTCGGCAGCAACAACACCGTCACTGAAACGTTCACCGGCCTTGCCGGTAACGATCAGATCGATGGCCGCGGCGGCTTCGACATTGCCAGCTACAACAACATCTACTTCTCGACTGGCCCCGTGACCGTCAACATGGCGGCGGGTACCGCTACCGGCGATGCCTCGATCGGATCAGATACGCTCCGCAACATTGAAGGCATCCAGGGCACGAACTTTAACGATATCTACGACGCGACCGGTTATGGTCAGGCCGGTGCACTGAACGTCAGCACAACCCACGGTGATTTCAACCAGTTCGAGGGACTTGGCGGCAACGACACCATCACCGGCAACGGCGACACGCGGGTTGTGTACGGT
>JBAVBF010000265.1:0-2090 GCA_049586115.1 Thermoanaerobaculia bacterium
GGGATGTACAAGTCGTCAGACGGCGGCAAGACGTGGTCGCATATCGGACTGACCGACTCGCAGCAGATCGGACGCATCGTCGTCCATCCCACCAATCCCGACCTTGTCTATGTCACTGCCCTCGGACATCCGTACGGTCCGAATGCCGAGCGCGGCGTCTTCCGTTCGAAAGACGGCGGCGCGACCTGGCAGCGCATCCTTTCGCGCAACGACGACAACGACACCGGCGCGATCGACATCACCTTCGAGCCGGGCAATGCGAACGTGCTCTACGCATCGCTGTGGCAGACGCGGCGCACGCCGTGGAGCGTCTATCCGCCGTCGAACGGAGCGGGCAGCGGCCTTTTCAAATCGACGGACGGCGGCGATCACTGGGCCGAAATCAGCGGCCACGGTTTTCCCGCGAAGCCGGGACGCATCGGCGTCGCGGTCGCGCCGTCGAAACCGCAGCGCGTCTACGCGATCGTCGATGCCGTGGCCGATGGCGGCATGTACCGCAGCGACGACGGCGGCGCGAACTGGACGCGCAGCAGCAGCGATGCGCGCATCTGGTCGCGCGGCTGGTACTTTGGCGAGGTTGTCGTCGAGCCGAAGGACGCCGATACGGTTTACTCGATCAACGTCAACGTCTATCGATCCACGGATGGCGGAAAAAACTTCGCGCCGGTGAAAGGTGCGCCGGGCGGCGACGACTATCACCAGCTCTGGATCGATCCCGATCATCCCGAGCGCCGCATCCTCGGCGTCGATCAGGGCACGGTCATCTCGCTCAACGGCGGCCGCACATGGTCCAGCTGGTTCAATCAGCCGACCGGCCAGTTCTACCACGTCATCACCGATAACCGCTTTCCCTACTGGGTTTACGGTGCGCAGCAGGACTCCGGCGCGGCGCGCATTCCGAGCCGCACCGGCACGATCGACGGCGTCACGCTGATGGAGTTCCGCGAGACGACCGCGGGCGGTGAGAGCGACAACCTCGCGCCCGATCCGAACGATCCGGACATCATTTACGGCGGCCGCGTCGATCGTCTCGACACGCGCAAGCAACAGACGCAGTCGGTCGATCCGACCATCGCCTATCCCGGCAACGACCGCCGCACCTGGACGCTGCCGCTGGTGTTTTCGCCGCGCGATCCGCACGTGCTCTATTTCGCGAGTCAGCGGATGTACCGCACCGAGGATGGCGGAAAGCATTGGACGGTGATCAGCCCCGATCTGACGCGTGAGAATCCCGAGGTTCCCGCGAATCTCGATCCGGTTACTGCCGCTGACCGAGCGCAGCCCGGCCCGCGGCAGGGCGTGATCTACGCGATTGCGCCGTCGCGCATGATCGATCACGACATCTGGGCCGGCACCGACGACGGCCAGATCTGGCGCACGCACGACGAAGGCGCGCACTGGCAGAACGTGACGCCGCCGGCACTGACCGCGTGGTCGAAAGTGGGAATCATCGACGCCTCGCATTTCGACGGCGAGACGGCGTATGCGGCGATCGATCGCCATCGCATCGAGGATACGAAGGCGTACGTGTATCGCACGCACGACGGCGGCAAGTCGTGGCAGCTGGCATCGAACGGGATCAACGAGACGGTGAATGTCGTCCGCGAAGATCCTGTGCGCCGAGGGATGTTGTACGCCGGGACCGAGCGCGGTGTGTATGTGTCGCTCGACGATGGCGATCACTGGCAGCCGCTCCAGCTCAACCTTCCGACCACCTCGGTGCGTGACATCGACGTCCACGGCGACGACGTGGTCATCGCCACGCACGGCCGCGCGTTCTGGGCCATCGACAACGTCACGCCGCTGCGTCAGGACGTTCCCGCCGGCGATTTTCTTTTCAAGCCCGCGATTGCGGTCCGCGAACGTCCGGCCGGATTCACCGGCTCGCCGATGCCGAAGGACGAGCCGATGGCGCCGAACCCGCCCTTCGGCGCGTACATCGATTACGTGATCCGCAGTACGGCGTCGCAGCCGGTGACGATCGAGATCCTCGATGCGAACGATGCGCTTGTCCGCCGTTACAGCAGCACCGACGTTCCTCCCGCAATGGACCTGAAGCGCCTCGGCACCGCGCCGGAGTGGTTCACGAC
>JBAVBF010000266.1:0-5138 GCA_049586115.1 Thermoanaerobaculia bacterium
GTCATACTGCCGCGCGTGATCGTTCCTGCTCCTCCGTGCATGACCAGCATGATGTGCGGCTTCTCCTGAGCGTTGACGGTGATGGTGATGAGGAGCGAAAACAGGATGGCGATTCGTTTCATGGGGCGCATTTTTGCATGATCGGCCGGCTCGCGTTCCTCTCGATTTTCTTCGCTGCCGCGGTCTTTGCGCAGGCGCCGCATGACGATTGGCGCACGATCGCCACACCGCATTTTCGCGTGCACTATCCCGCGCAATACGGAGCGTGGGCCACGCGGGCGGCCGCGAGATTGGAGTCGGTGCGCACGGCGGTCATCGCCGAAGTCGGTTTCGCGCCGGAAGACGGTGACCGATGTGCGGATCGAGAATCCGATCGCCGACGCAAACGGCCTCACCATCGCCCTCCTCGACACGCCGCGCATTGTCCTTTACGCCGAGCCGCCGGAGCCGGAGACGCAGATCGGCGAGTACTCGAACTGGAACGACCTGCTGACCGTCCACGAGACCGCGCATCTCGTGCACCTGCTCCGCCCGTCGCGCAATCCGTTCGACCGAGCACTCGCGCATCTTCTCCCTCTGAATCCGATCACGCTGCACGCGCCGCGCTGGCTGCTCGAAGGCTACGCGACGTTGATCGAAGGTCGCATCACCGGCAGCGGCCGTCCATCCGGCGCGATGCGCGCGGTGGTGCTGCGCACCTGGGCGATGAACGGCCAGCTTCCGACTTACGGACAACTCAACTCCGACCGCCGCTTCCTCGGCATGTCGATGGCCTATCTGGCCGGCTCCGCATTCCTCGAATGGCTCGTGGAGAAAAACGGACCGGATTCGCTTCGTCATCTGTGGGCCCGCATGACCGCCCGCCAGCGCCGCAGTTTCGACAGCGCGTTCGCCGGTGTTTTCGGCGACACGCCGCAACGTCTTTACGGACGCTTCACCGCGGAATCGTCGGAGAACGCGATGACCGTCGCCCGCGCCGGCGGCTGGCAGGATGGTGAGTTGTGGCGGGAGACGTCGCGCGGCAGTGGCGATCCAGCCGTCTCGCCCGACGGGACAAAGCTGGCCATGGTTCTTCGCAACGCGAAAGGGGAGGCCACGCTCGTCATCTTCGGAACCGGCGCGAACGAGGAGGAAGCGAAAAACACGAAGCGCATCGCCGAAATCCTGCGTCGCGATCCGCAGGATGTCGCGCCCATTCGAACGAAGCCGTTCCCCCGCAAGCCGCTGCATTCCTTCAAACCGCCCGACGGCGGCGACATCGACAATCCGCGCTGGACCCGCGACGGCACCGCCATCATCTACACGCACAAGCAGCCCGACGCCGCCGGCTTTCTCCACCACGATCTCTTCCGCTGGAATCCGACCTCGGCACAAACCGAGCGGCTCACGCATCTCGCCGATGTGAAGGATGCCGATCCGATCGACGCCACGCATGTGATTGCCGTCCGCAGCCGTTTCGGCGAGTCGCAGATCGTGACCGTCGATCTCACAACAGGCGCGATCACGCCGCGCACCGGGCCGTCGCTCGACGTCGCCTACTCGCATCCGCGTGCCGCGATCGATGGCCGCATCGCCTGGGCCGAGCACGCGAACGGCGAGTGGCACGTCGGAATCGACGGCAAGCCGCTGCCGGTCACCGGCGCGTTTTCCCCTGAATGGACAGCGAACGGCACACTCGTCGCCGCCGTCGCCGGCCGCGGCTTCATTGACATCGCCCGTGTCGATGAAGCCGGCGCGTCGTACGTCACACGCAGCGCCGGCATGGCCCTTTCTCCCGCGCCATCGCCCGACGGTTCCCTCTATTTCATGTCGCTCGATCCCGACGGCTTCGTCGTCCGCCGTCTCGCCGACCCGACGCCGCTTCCGTCTTCGACGATCACCTTCGACCGCTCGCTCGTCCCCGCCCTTCCGCCGCCGCCCGCCACACCGGTCGTTCTGCACGACGATCCCGTCACGCCACACGCCTACGGTCTCGGACGCCAGGAAGGTTCGACGATCGTCGGCGGTCAATACACGCCCTTCGGCAACACCATCGAATTCGGCCTTCGCCTCGGCGACGTCGTCGGCCGCCTCGACACCGTCATTCTCGGCGCGATCGGCACGCGCGACTTGCCGCGCGGATTTGCCATCGCTTCGGTCTGGCGTGGCCTGCCGCTCGCCATCGGCGTCCACGCATTCGACACGCATGAATCCCGCGGCCTCGAACTGCGCGCCACCCGCGACTGCGTCTTCCCGCTGTCGCAGCTCTCGATCAGCGCCGGCGCCCTCGCCGCCGAACATCGCAACCGGGCCTTCGTCGACGCCCACTTCACCACCCGCCAACGCCGCCTCGCCTCCGAACGCATCGACATCGCCGCCGACTCCGCCAACCACCTCCACGCCACCACCCACGCCTCCCTCCGCGCCGGAGCGCTGACCCTCGGCGCCACGCTCTCCGCCGGCCGCCACCTCTCCCTCGGCGGCATCGCGTCATCGATCGAACCCGACTCTCTCCTCCTCAACCGCATCCTCGACCCCGCCTTCGAGCGTGATTCCTTCACCGCATCGACCTACCGTGGAGAACGCGCCTCGATCGGATTCGGCGCCATGACCGCCTTCTGGCAACGCCACCACCTCGGACGCAACCTCGACGTCATCGGCGTCGAGACCAACGCATCGATCCCGGCGATGCCGTTGGTGAAAACGCCCGCGCTCCAACTCACCGCCGGCATCGCGCAGGTGCGCCTGACGCGCAAGACGCGCGGGTGGGTAGGCGTGCGGTGGAAACCGTAGGGCCTCCATCTGCGGATCGAGAGGCCGCGCGCTATCATCCGCGCCCATGATTCACTTCCATAACGGCGACGTCGCGGCGTCGCTGGCGCGGCGGGCGGGCGTGCCGGGGCGGCATGTGCCGTTTCGCGAGTCGCTCGTCGGCGGGCCGGTGCGGCCGAATCTGCCGTTGCATGAATGGGTCGAAGAACGCGCGCTATTTCTTTCCGAACATCATGGCGAGAGTCTGCTGCGCGTGCGCAATGAACTGCTCGAGCAGGAGCTGAATCTCGACAAGGCGCGCGAGGAGGAGGAAGTCGTGCTCTGGTTCGAGCACGATCTGTTTTGCCTCGTGCATCTCTTGTATTTGCTGACGCGATTGTCGAAATGCCGCCGGATCACGTTGATCTGGTGTCCGCAGCCGCTTGGGCTGCAGTCCGAGGAGGAGTTGTTCAATCTCTTTCAGTCGCGTGGGGCGGTGTTGCCGGCGATGATGACGGCCGCGTCGCTGGCGTGGCGCGCGTTTACGTCCGACGATCCGACGGCGCTGAATCGTTTTCTCGATCATGACGTCACCGATTTTCCGTTCCTTCGCGACGGCTTTCGTTTGCATGCGTCGCGGTTTCCGTCGACACGCAACGGACTCGGCGAAGTGGAGCGGCGGGCCGTCGATGGCATCGCGGCGGGCGCCAGCGACTTCGTGTCGCTCTTCAGCCAGTTCGACAGGAATCCGCCGCGATTCGGTTTCGGCGATGGCGAGTTTCTTCGCCATCTGAAGCATCTCGCCAGCGTGGCCGTGCCGGTCATCACCATCATCGGCGACGAAAAAGCGAATCCGCCAAAAGCACTTTTCACCGTCACGCCGGCGGGCATCAACGTGATGGACGGAAAGGTCGACTTCATCGAGATCAATAACGCCAACTTCTGGCTCGGCGGCGCGCACCTGACGCGCGAAAGGATGTGGCGATGGGACGCCGAGCTGCGTCAGATCGTACCGAGCCAGCCTGTCGCCTCGTAAGGTTCGAAGCGGCCGACGACGTTGCGTTAGCCGGCTTGCTGTACGAGCCGCGCCGGAAGTCGAAACGCGCCATCGTCTGGCTTCACGGCGGCGGCGGGGCGTCGGTCTTCGAATCGCGCCGGACGAATTTGCTCGCGTCGGTTTTCATTGCCCAGGGCATCGCCTTCTTTCCGTTCAACAACCGCGGCTCGGGCATCGTGCGGCGCGCCGGCGATGATTTCGGCGGCGCTGCCTTCGAACGGATCCGCGATTGCGTGGCCGACATCGATGGCGCCGTCCGCGTGTTGTGGCGCCGCGGATATCGCGACATCACGCTGGCCGGTCACTCCACCGGCGCGAACAAAATCGCGGTCTACGATCACTACAAGCCGCGCAATCGCGCGAAGCGATACGTTCTTCTCGCCGGCGGCGATGACACCGGGATCCTTTACGCGCAACTCGGCGCGCGCAAATTCAACGCGCTACTGGCGAAGGCGAAGGCGATGATCAAGTCGCGACGTGGAGACGATCTCGCGCCGCCGATTCCAGGCCAGACGATGCTCAGCTGGCGCGCGCTGTACGACATCGCCAATCCGGACGGCGACTACAACGTCTTCCCGTTCTTCGAAGCGATGTCGGGGACGAAGCTGTCGCGCCGTCCGTTGCGATACATCCGCGCGATTCGCAAACCGTCGCTCTACATCTACGGTGATCGCGACGAGTACTGTTTCGACGACGTTCCGCGCTGCGTTTCGATCCTCGCGCAACAAGTCAACGCCCGCGCGGAGATCGTGATCGTGCATGACGCCGATCACGGTTTCAGCGGACGTGAGGAGGAGCTTGGCGGACTGATCGCAAACTGGATTGTGACGTTTTGAGCGCGTGCGCCGTATCAGATCAAACACCCTTGGTATCCAACGATGACCCGAAAACTCCTGCCCCTTCTCCTCGTTCTCTTCGCCCTTCCGGCTGCCGCTTCCGTCGACTACTTTTTGAGCGTCAGTAGTTCGTTTACGCCTTTCGATCCTGGCGCACGGGCAGAGATCACCGCGCACGTCGTCCAGGTTTGTTGCCGAACCGACGATCCGACGCAGGCCACGGTCACCATTCCACTGCCGCCGGGCTCCACGAACATCACCGCGCCGGGACCGTTCGGCGGTTGGGCCTGCAGCGTTGACGGCACGACCGTCACCTGCACGACCTTCCTCGCCGCCACTCCGCCGTTTCCCGGCATCGTCGTCGATTTCAACGTCCCGTCATCGCTCGACGGAACCGCGTTTACCGGAACGGCGACGCTGACGACTTCCGTCACCGATGACCTTCCCGCCAACAACAACTCTGACTTTCGCATCAGCGTCTATCGGATCATGCAAGTGACCTCGGCGGACGACTT
>JBAVBF010000267.1:0-1837 GCA_049586115.1 Thermoanaerobaculia bacterium
ACACCAGCGTATGGGGCTGCCGCGCGCAGCCCCATACAATGTGGCGATGCCGCTCGTTCCGGAGCTCGACGTCACCGATCGCACCTGCGACGTCGGCGGCATCACCATTCACTACGTCGAAGCGGGACGCGGTCCGCTCATCGTTCTGCTGCACGGCTTCCCCGAGTTCTGGTATTCGTGGCGGCATCAGATTCCGGCGCTGGCCGCTGCCGGCTTTCACGTGATCGCCGTCGATCTGCGCGGCTACAACGAGTCGTCAAAACCATCGGACGTTGCTTCCTATCGTCTGCCCGATCTCGCCAAAGACATCGCCGGCGTAATCACGCAGACAGGCGAATCGCCATGCATCGTCGCGGGCCACGATTGGGGCGGCGCCGTGGCGTGGCTGACGGCGATGCTCTACCCCGAACTGATTCGTCGCCTGATCATCCTCAACTCACCGCATCCCGTCGCCTACCTGCGCGAGATGCGCCGCTCCGCGCGGCAGAAATGGCGCGCCAAGTACCAGCTCTTTTTTCAGCCGCCATGGCTCCCCGAGTTTCTGATGCGCCGCTTCCGCTACGCCGGTTTGCGCCGATCACTGTCGCGCCTCGGTGCGTTTACTGCCGACGAGATCGAACGCTACGTCGAGGCCTGGTCCAAACCGGGCGCGCTGACCGGCATGACCAACTACTACCGCGCCATGCGCAAACGCAAAGGGATGCGCGGCCTCATGCGCCGCATCGATATCCCAACGCTGATGATCTGGGGCGACCTCGATCCGTTCTTCACACGCGAAACGTTGCGCGACTTCGCCGAATACGTCCCCGACATCGGCATCGAGCACATCCCCGACTCCGGCCATTTTGTACAGACCGACGCGCCAGGGAAGGTGAATGAATTGATGATGAACTTTGCGCGCGAAACCGCGGTGTTACCATCTGCGCCATGATCAAGACGCTCCGCACGATCAAAGAGCCCACCGGCCAGAGCCGAATCACGCTCGAGCAGGCGAGAGCCGCCGCGTACCACGTTTACCGCGATCGGCTCACAGGCCGTTACGTCATGTCCAAGGCCCTGCTTACTCCAAAACAAGTCCGTGAGGCTGCGGCGAAGAGAAGAAAGATCGTTCGGGCCAACGATTGAAAACCGGCTGATGCATGCGGCCGTACGACGATAGCGTCTTTATCAATGTCCCCTTTGACAGTAAGTACGCTCGCCTCGGCGATGCCATCGCGTTCGCTGTTTACGACTGCGGGTTCGTTTGTCGATCCGCTCTCCAAGTCGATGACGGTGGTCAAGCGAGAGTGGACAAGATCCTCGACATCATCGAGCAATCGAAATTTGGAATCCATGACATCTCTCGCGCAGGCATCGATCGCAATACGAGACTCGCTCGGTTCAACATGCCTCTCGAACTCGGCTTCTTTCTGGGAGCGAAGCGCTATGGCGATGAACGTGATCGCGAGAAGCGCTGCCTGATTCTTGACCGCTCGCCGTATCGCTATCGCAGTTTCTGTTCAGACATTTCGGGGCAGGACATCCGAGTTCACAACGATCAGCCACGCGATGCGATACGCGCTGTGCGCGATTGGCTCAGTAGTTATCGCACAGAGGTCGCCATCCCGGGCGGCAAAGCGCTATTCGGCCGCTACCAGCGGTTTCGGGCTCAGTTGCCGCAGCAGGCCCGCGATATCAATCTCGATTATCGTGAACTAACGTTCAACGACTACACGCGCCTTGTCGCCGGTTATCTTGCGCAGAATCCGTGGTTAATCGAAGCTACGCCCGCGCCGCGTTCCACTCCGCCCACTGTTCGTCGAGCGACCCCGTGAAATCGCGCTTGGGAGTCCAGCCG
>JBAVBF010000268.1:0-1927 GCA_049586115.1 Thermoanaerobaculia bacterium
ATGGAGAACGGCGCCATGGAAGGGCTGCTCCTTCTGCCTGCAAACCCGCGCGCGCTCTACTACGGGAAAGCGATCGCCAACTGGTTGCAGCTCACCCTGCTCGGCGTCGCCCTGATTCCCGTGATGGTCGTGCTCTACGACGCCGGCACCACGCGCATCCCGATGCTCATCCTCGTCATCGCGCTCGGCGCGGCGGGACTCTCCGCGCCCGGCACGCTCTACGCCGCGATGACCGCGCAGGTGCGGTCGAAGCAGACGCTCTTGCCGTTGCTGCTGTTTCCGCTTATCGTTCCTGCATTACTGGCATCTGTAAAAGCGACGTCGCTGATCATCCTCGGCGACCCGATGAACCAGATGCGATCATGGATCGTCCTGCTGGCTTCGTTTGATGCAATTTATTGGTCCCTGTGCGGATTTTTTTTCGGGTACGTCGTCGAAGAGTGATCGGTCCCGCTAAAACATGAACGTCGACAACAATCGCTTTCCGCGGCTGCCGTGGATCATCCTCGGCCTGGGTATCGGCTTTCTCGCCGTCGGCTCCTACATCGGCCTTTTCGTCGCGCCGCCCGAGGCGTTGATGGGGCAGGTGCAGCGAATCATGTACGTGCATGTGCCGACGGCGTGGAACGCGCTGCTGGCCCTGACCTTCGCCTTTGTCTGCGCCGTTATCTTCCTCTTCAAGTCCGACTGGAAATGGGATGCGCGGATGGAGGCGGCCATCGAAGTCGGCGTCGTCCTCGGCTTCCTGCTTTGCTGCCAGGGATCGATCTGGGCAAAGCCGACGTGGGGTGTGTGGTGGGATTGGGATCCGCGTCTGACCACGACCGCGGTTCTCGTCTTCGCCTTCCTCGGCATCCTGGCCCTTCGGAAATTCGTCGAAGATCCCAGCCGGCGCGCCATCTGGTCAGCGGTGCCCACCATCATCGCCTCGGTTGACGTCCCGATCGTGTATTACTCCGTGCGCTGGTGGAACTCGCTGCACCAGTTGCAGTCGAGTCCGAGCACCGTCTCGCGCCAGTTCTGGCTGCCGCTGCGGATGAACGCGGTCGGCATCCTCTTTCTGATGACGGCGTTCATCATGCTGCGCGCACGCGTCGCCTCGATGCGATTGACGCACGAGTTGGCGCCGCCGCCGGAGCTGGGGGGAAACATATGAGCGGAATGATCCCGGGCGGCTGGGGCTTCGTCGTGGCCGCCTACTCCGTGACCGCGATCGTGCTGGCCGTCTACGGAGCCAGCGTCATCGCGCGCCTGCGCAACGAAATCACCCGGAGAAACCATGACTGAACCGACTGCCAGCGACGCCATGCGCCGCAAGACGCGCCGCTTCATGATCGGCGCGTTCGCCGCCGCGATCGCCGCATTCCTCGTAATCGCGTACGGCGGCATCAGCAAGAACCTCGTCTACTACTGGACGCCGACCGATCTCCACGCCGCCGGCGACAAAGCTTACGGCGCCACGATCCGCCTCGGCGGCATGGTCGCGCCGCATTCGGTGAAAGGCCGCAGCGGCGTTTCGGGACTCGAGTTCGACGTGAAAGACGCCAGCGGCATCGTGCACGTGAAGTCGTCCGGCGTTCCGCCGCAGATGTTCCGCGAGAACATCGGCGTCGTCGTCGAAGGGACGATGACCCGCTCCGGCTACTTTCAATGCAACCGCCTGATGGTCTCGCACAACAACGAATACCGCGCGCCGAAGTCGGGCCACGCGGTGAACAAGGAAGAGCTGCAGAAGTTGATGAAGTCGACGGAAGGATTGAAAGACTAGTGGCCCCTGTCATCCTGAGTCGCCGGAGGCGCATAGCCGAAGGCGGAGCGCCGCAGGACGGTCGAAGGACCCCCTTCCTGCTAACCGGACGCGGGTGGTGGTGCCGTCACATGGCAAGCACGTGGGAGGTCCTTCGACCGTCCTCCGCGATTCCGACGC
>JBAVBF010000269.1:0-9883 GCA_049586115.1 Thermoanaerobaculia bacterium
TCGTCGAGGCGTATGGACAACCTGCCGATGCGATTCCGCTTGCCCCGCGATGGGTGTTTCCGAATCTCAAGATCGTGCCGCAGGAATCGCGCATGGATCTGCTGCGTCTGTCGATCGGATCCCACGATGCAGCCACGCAGATGTTCGCGAACACGTTCCTGCCGGTAGGAGTTTTCAATCTGTCGATCACGCCCGGCGACGAGATCCAGAAAACGAATGCAAGGATGGAGACGGCGTATCACCCTGACGGCGGGGGCTGGCACCGGCGTTTGATGCCGCGCACGGTTCTCGTGTTCATCAACGACGATCCGGCGCAGGCCGCCGCGGAGGCGCGTGCCGCGCTGACGAACTACTGGCGCGCGCTGGAAGGGACGCTCGACGAGGAGAAGGTGCGGCGGGCCACAGACAACGCGCTGATCGGCGATGCGTCGATGATCGCGGCGCAGGTGCGGGAGCGCTTCCATCCCGAGGATCGGCTGATGCTTTGGTTCGACTTCAACAACCACGATTCGAAACGCGTGATGAAGAACATGGAGGATTTCATGACGAAGGTGGCGCCGGCGATCGCATGAGAAAACTTGCCGCGTTGCTGTTGATCGCCGTCGCTTGCGCGACGGCGCATCCGCCCGTCGTGAAATCGACGGCTGAGTACGACCGGCTCGTCGTGGTGAATCCGGACAAACGGTTGGTCGAGATCACCGACATCCCGCGCGACGTTCGCTACGCGACGACCAACAACTTCATGCATCAAACGCTGTATCCGGTGGCCAGGGTGTTTCTACGGCGTCCCGCTGCGATCGCGCTGCACGACGTCGAGCGCGAGCTGGCGCGCGAGGGATTGGGGCTGAAGCTCTTCGACGGCTATCGTCCGTATCGCGTGACGGTGCGGATGTGGAAGCCGATCCGCAATCCCGATTTCGTCGCCGATCCTGCCAAAGGGTCGCGCCACAATCGCGGCGCGGCGGTCGATCTGACGCTGATCGATCTGCGCACCGGCGCTGAGTTGCCGATGCCGACGGGATACGACGCGTTCACGCCGAAAGCGCGGCAGGATTTCAACGATCTTCCGGCCGAGACGATCGTCAGTCGCGCAAAACTGCGCGACGTGATGACGCGCCACGGCTTCGATCCGCTTCCGTCCGAGTGGTGGCACTTCGACTTTCGCGGATGGGAGACGTTCGAACTGCTTGATTTACCGTTGGAAAAACTCTGACCTCGTCACCGCAATGGTGGCGGAGCCTTGGGCAACCAACGCCGCCGGCCGTGCCGGCTAGAAGCGCGTCACCATCGAGATCGAGCCGACTTTGAACAGGTCAGAGCGGTCGTACGCGACGTCGACCTGGAAGCGGGGCCACGCCAGGCCGGCGCCGATTGAAACGTGCGTGAGGTTCTTCGTTTTCGGGAAGAGCACGGCGGCCGCGACTTCATCCGAGTTCGTCAGCGGGCCGCTGTAGGTGATCGAGTGCTGCGGGTCGCGCCAGGCGCCGGCGCGGACCGCGAACGGGATCTTCGTCGAGAAAAAGTATTCACCGCCGAGGTGGATTTCGGTGGCGTCGGCAGCGGTGTAGGCGTGATCGATCGCCCGTACGTTCGCGTTGATCGAAACGAAGTTGTCGACGAGGTTCGAGTACTTCACGCGCACCGCATCGGCGTTGATGGTCAGGACCGGAATCGGACGGAAGGAGACGCCGACGCCATAGACGTCGGGGATGTGGAAGGTCGTATCGGCCGCCTTGACGAATTCAAAATTCGTCTGCTCGTTCGAGGCGAAGGTCGGCGCGACGAACTTCGCGCCCTGCTTGTAGACGCCGCCGATCGAGAACTTATCGTTCGGCGCGAATTTGAAGCCGCCGGCGAACGTGATGTCCGATTTGTCCTTGGCCACGTCGTTGTTGTTGCGGATGTCGCTGGTCGCCTGCACGGAGATGCTGGAGAAATCGAACGTCGGCGTCACGCGGAACGTGAACGCGGTCTCGTTGAAACGCTGGGAGCGCGCGGTGGCTCCGAACGAGAACTTCCCGACTTTGAACGCCATGGCCACTCCGAACGTCTTCTCCTGAATTTTCACGGAGCTGAGGAATGGAAGCACGGTGTACTCGAGACAGGCGAACGGATTCGTCTGCCGCAGCGTCTGGCATGCGGCGGATGTGATCGGACCGCCGGTGGGGTTGCCGTTGCCGTCGACCGGCAGGAAGAAGTTGGGAACGTCGGTCTTGATCTCGCCGGTGAAATCGTTGCGGACCGGCACGACCTGGCCGGTCCCTTCGTTGCGCAACGGCTCGTGGTAGTACGCGCCGATCGTGAAGTGCTTGGTGGGATAGACGAAGCTGGCGAACGTGGCGTCGATGCGCTGGCTGTAGTGGCTGAACGCGGTGCGCTGCAGATCGGGGAAGGTGCCGCTGGTGGTGAAGACCTGCTGCTCCTGATAGTTGCGGCCTTCCAGCGTGATCTCCGGCTTCCTCAGGATCGTCAAGCCCGCCGGATTAGCCTCGGCGGCCGAGGCGTCGTCAGCGAGTCCGAGGAACGCGCCGCCCATGCCGAGGGAGCGCGCGCCGGGATTGCCGAAGTTGAATTGAAGGCCGGAGAGCGATTCGATGTCGGTGTTCTGTGCGGCCAGCGGAAGCGCGATGAGCGTGCAAACGGCGGCCACGAAGACGAATCTGCGCATTGAAAATCCTCCGATTTGAGACTGGCGGAAAGGATAACAGGTGCAGCGGTCCGTGGGCACTAGCCACTAAAAAATGAGGCGCGGCGGAGGGTGAGTTCGCCGCGCCTCGATGTGCAGGAGGGAAACGCCGCTATCGTCGCGCGACGAGGACGATCATCAGCGCGCGCTGGCTTTGCGGAGCCTTCGACGCGCCAAGAACATAGGTCTGACCGATGGCGAGATTCAGCGACGTTTTGAGCAGCGTCGTCAGCTGATCGCGCTTCTCGCCGGTGAGCTTCGCGATCTGGAGATCGTTGACGGCGATCGAGTCGCTGGCCGGATCGTATTCGCCGAACTTGAAATTGGCGCGGTAGCCGGTGGCCATGTCGATGAGGCCGGGATCGCCTTCCTTCCCCTGCACGGTCGCTTCTCCGACGCTCTCGTAGGAGTTGTACGGGAGGATGGCCAGTTTCCGCGCGACGTCTTTGAGGTCGTCGGCAATCTTCGGAGTCCCTTCGACACGCGACGCACCGACGACGCGGACGTAGAGGCGGAAGCTCTGCGGCTCTTTGTCGAAGTCGCCGATCATTTTGGCGACGGCTTTCATGTTTTCGGCGCGGTCGGTGACGACGAGCGAGTTCGTCGAGGGCTGGATCGACATCGACCCTTCGTTGCTCAGGAGCGGTTTGATGGCGGCAGCGGCTTTGTCAGCCTGCTTGAACTTGAACGAGAACGAGTGGACAGCCAGCGCCGGCTTGCCGTCCGCGGTGGCCGGTTCCGCAAATGCGGCGCCGCACAGCGACACCAGCATCGAGATCATCAGGAAAACGCGTTTGAATTTCATAGGTCCGCCGGCAACTTGTCGTCGAAGATCATCACGATCTTCGTGTCGCTGCCGTCGCTTGGCATCTCGACGATCGTCGCGTCATGGGATGAATACGTTTCGACGAACGATTTCGTCGCGGTGGCGGTGGGACGGGGCTTGGCGGCGGCCACAAGGTGCACTGGTTGCTGCATCGGAGGCGCATGTTCGTAGCGATACGCGAGTGTGCCGCCAGTGATGCCGGCAGCAACGGTCGCCGCAATCGCCCAGCGCTGCCACGCGCTCACGGCGTGCCGCGGCGCCAGCGACGCCTCGGCATCATGCACGCGCACCTGCGACATGACGTCGCCGACGAAGGCTTCGACGCCGCCGGGCGGGACGAGCTCTTCGCCGCCGAGGGAGCGGAAGAAGAGATCGGGATCGACGCGCATCGCGAAATCGAGGCAGGCATCGCAACGACGAAGGTGCTCGAGCATCGCGGCGTCGGCATTGCCCGGCTGCAGATTCGTGCGGAAGTAGTGGCAGGTCATCATCGCGATCCCTCCCACAGCCGCGCGTATTCGGGGAAGCGTTTTCTGAGTTGCGCCTGCATCAGCTTGCGGGCGTTGAAGAGGTGATTGCGAACGGTCGACTCGCGGCAACCGAGGACTTTGGCGATCTCGGAGGAGCGGAGATCTTCCATTTCGCTCATTACGAAGATGGTCTTCTGTTTCGGCGAGAGGACGTTCGAGACGGCGTTGAAGACCGACTCGACTTCCTTCCGCGCCACGGTCACGGTCTGCTCCGGATCGATGGAGGTCTTGACCAGCCGCAGGTTGGAGTTGACGGCGTTGTCGCGCGACTGCTTGCTGCGCATGAAATCGATGGCGACGTTCGTCACCATGCGATACAACCACGTGTCGAATGCATAGGTAGCGTCGTACTTTTCGAGGTTCTCCCAGAGCTTGAGGAAGACGAGCTGCGAGATGTCCTTGGCGTCTTCACTGTTGCCGATGACGCGGTAGCAAAGACCGTAAACCTTGGTGGTCTTGCGGCGGACGAGCATTTCGAAGGCTCCGTCATCGCCTTGCCGGATCTGTTCGACCAGCTGCCGATCGTCGAGCTCCACGCTCTCTTTCGTGGGAATCATTCGGAGGACTTCCGCGGCCATCGTGACACATGTACGGCGGAGGACTTGGGAACGTCCAAGCACGGCCGCAGATTCTCCGCGAACGCCGCATGTTAGAATCCCCAGACCTACCTCATGCGCGTTCTGGTCGTTGGGCAAGGAGCACGCGAGCATGCGATCGCGTGGAAACTCCGCCAGTCTCCTCTCGTCAAAGAGCTCTATGCGGCCCCGGGAAATGCCGGGATCGCGGCTACCGGCGATTGCGTAAACATCGGCGTGGCCGACATCATCGAGCTCGCTGATTTCGCCGAGAAGCTGCGCATCGATCTCACCATCGTCGGTCCCGAGCTCCCCCTCACCCTCGGCATCGTCGACGAGTTCCAGAAGCGCGGCCTGGCCATCTTCGGACCGACGCGTCTGGCCGCGGAGCTGGAAGGCTCGAAGGCGTTCTCGAAAGAGTTCATGCGCAAGTACGGTATCCCGACCGCCGAGGCCCGCGTCTGCGCGTCGATGGACGACGCGAAGAAGGCGTTGAAAGAATTCGGCTATCCGTGCGTCATCAAAGTCGATGGCCTGGCTTCGGGCAAAGGCGTGGTCATCGTCGAATCGAAAGCGGATGCCGAGGAGTATCTGCGGCTGGTGTTCGAGGAGAAGAAGTTCGGCAACGCGGCGAACCGGATCCTCATCGAGGAGTTCCTGACGGGCGAGGAAGTGTCGTTCATGGTGCTGACGGACGGGACGAAGTTCGTCTCGCTCGCACCGGCCAAGGATTACAAGAAAGCGCTCGACGGCGAGACCGGCCCGAACACCGGCGGCATGGGCGCGCACTCACCGGCGGTGGTGCTGACCGGCGAGACCGCCGCGGAGATCGTGAAGACGATCATTATGCCGACGATTCAGGGCATGTCCGACGAAGGCCGCCCCTACACCGGCTGCCTCTACGCCGGCGTGATGCTGACGCCGAAAGGTCCGAAGGTCCTCGAATACAACTGCCGCTTCGGCGATCCTGAAACGCAGGTGCAGATGCTCCGTCTCGAAGACGATCTCGCTGACGTCTGCCTCAAAGTCGCCCGCGGCAACCTCGGCGACACGAAACTGAACTGGGTGAAAGAAGCCGCGGCCTGCGTCGTGATCGCCGTCGACGGCTACCCCGACGATTTTGCAAAAGGGCAGGAGGTCGTCATCGACCCGATCGACGATCCCGCCGTGACGATCTTCCACGCCGCAACCGTCCAGCGCGGCGACAAGATGATCAACGTCGCCGGCCGCGTAGCCAGCGTCTGCGCCCGCGCCGCGACGCTTTCCGAAGCACTCGCGAAAGCGTACGAAGCCGCGCCGAAGGTGCGGTTTGAGGGTGCGCGGTATCGCAAGGACATTGGGTATCGCGCGCTGGAACACCGGAAGACATAGCGTCGAGTCTGTCTATTCGGTGCACGGAATCAGCGCATACGATGTAATGGAAGTTCTCGTGAATGGAATCTACGTCGTTCGAAACAAGCGGACCGACAAACGCTATCGCGTCAGGGGCCGCACCCATGCGGGCAGAGCGCTGGAGCTGATCGTTGTTGTCGAAGGCGCCCGTAAGTTGCGCTTCATAGCAGGTTGGGATCTATGACCTCACGCAAGCGGAAACTCACCGACGACGAGATCGAAGCGGAAGTCCTGGCCGATCTCGATGATCCATCGGCCTGGGACGCGCCAATTTATGTCCCGCCGTCTAAATCATCTCTGCCCGAGTGGGTTGCGCTCGGACGACACCTCGAGCTGTCAGCCCGTTTCCATGTTTTGTCCATACTGCACCGCTTGGGTGCCGAAGCGAGCCTGACGAACGCGTAGCGCGACAACGTCGACATCACCCTCGTTCAAGCGCCCGGCCGCGCGGTTACGATCGATGTGAAGACGCTCCTTGGCACCGCCAAGTGGCGTGTTCAACCCTTCACCGGATGCAAAAACCACTACGTCGCATTCGTCTGCTACGCGCAGAAAGCGATGAACGATCCATCGGCCGCACCGGATGTCCTGATCTTTCCATCACCAGTGCTGAAGGCGTTTGTTGATCGGCAAACGTCACCTACGATCAACGTTCAGAACCTCGGCAGCAAGCTAGGCATCGGCGATTCGTGGCGGGAGTTGATCGCAGCGGCGGCGTGATTCTGTTCGCGCGCGCTCACTCACTCCACGGTTTGATCGCAATCGTCTTCACATTCCGAATCCATCGCGCTGGTCTCTTCTCCGACGGGGCAACGATCCGAAAGGGTCCTTCTTTCTCGGGCAGCGGCTTACCGTCTTTGCGGTCGGCGAGGATGATCTGGCGGTCGGTGAACGCGGGGTCGGTGTCCGCGAGCGTGAAGATGACCTGGTAGCCGTCCGAGGCGGTGATGACGACGATCGCGCGGAGCGCTTTGCCGCGAAGCTTTTCGCCGCGCGGGAGGCCGGCGCGTTCGAGGATCGCGCCGAGGGAGACGCCTTCGTAGGTCGCGCCTGGGTTGTCGTGCTCTTTCGCCTCGACTTTCACTCGCGGCAGGCCTGCGAGCGTTTCGGCGGACACGGTGATGGTCTGTTCGTGGATTGGAGGTACGGGCGGGTGATTGTCGGCAGCAAGCGCCGGCATGACGGCGAGCAGAAGGACGAGAAGATTCATCAAGACGATTCTATGACGTCACCCTACGCCGTTGACCCGCCGCACGAGCTTCCCGCGCCGGCGGTGCAACCGAAACAATGCGCGCGGGTGACGACCTCTCGTCGCTGCCAGGCAGTGAAATCGAAGTTCTCGACTGCCATTGGTGTAGCAGCGTCGAGGTCGAGCATCTGGTTGAAGTCGCAATCGAAGAGGCGGCCGTCCCAGGAAATCGAGATCGTGTTGCGGCACATCACGCCGGTGATCGCGGCCGGATTGAATGCATCGACGAGGCGCGACATGTACGAATCAAGGTTGTTCGACTCGGTCAGCCATTCGAGGAAGCGCGAAATCGGCATGTTGTTCAGCGCGAGGAGGCGGTCGAAGGTGATGCCGAAGTCGCGTTTGAGCGCTGCCTTCCATTCGTTCTCGATGCTCGATTGCGGCGCGGCGAGGAACGCGCCGGCGGGATTGGTCATCAGCGACAAGATCCGGCGCGGATCGCCTTGTCCGTAGCCGGCCGCGTTGAGCAATCGCAACGCCGCAATCGACTTTTCGAATGCTCCGTCGCCGCGCTGCGCGTCGGTGTTGCGCTGGCGATAGTGCGGGAGCGACGCGACAATCTCCGCGCCGCGATCGCCGAGCCATTCCGCCAGCCCGGCATTGCGCGGCAGCAGGAGAACTGAGAGGTTGCAACGGTCGATGACGTGCTTGCCGCGTTTGTGCGCCTCGTCGACGAGGTAGCGGAACTCCGGATGCAGTTCCGGAGCGCCGCCGGTGATGTCGACGGTGTGCGCCGCGGTTTGGTCGAGGGCACGAAGGCAGGCGTCGACCGTTTCGCGCGTCATCATCGCGTCGCTGCGATCGGGACCTGCATCCACGTGACAGTGGCGGCAGGTCATGTTGCACAGCTTGCCGAGGTTGATCTGGAAAATCTCGAGCGTGGCGGGAGTGAGTGCGTTCCAGCCGGCACCGCGCAGTGCTTCATCGAAGGTCGCGCGGCCGGTCATGCTCATGTCGAGCGCCGCCAACTGCTCGACTGGATTCGCCAGCGGCGCGCGCCGCGACGAAAGAGTGGACGTCACATCCCCACCTTGGCGGCGTGCTCCTTCATCTGCATTCCGTGGACGAGCGACGCGCCGCCGCGGATGGCGCAGGCCACGTGAACCGCCTCGGTCATCTGCTCGACGTCGGAGCCTTTCTGGAGGCATTCGGTCGTGTACGCGTCGATGCAGTAAGGACACTGCACCGTATGCGCGACGGCCAGCGCGATCAGCGCCTTCTCGCGCTCCGTCAGCGCGCCGGCGGCAAAGACCGCCGAGTAGTACTCGAAGAACTTCTTCCCCAGTTCCGGCGCGCCTTCGGAGATGGTGCCGAATGCTTTGAGGTGGTCGGGTGAGTAGTAGTGGTCTGACAAACGTCCTCCTAGTGCTTCGCTTCCTGCGCGTCGACGACGGCAATCGCGGCCATGTTCACGATGTCGCTGACGTCGACTCCGCGCTGGAGCACATGCACCGGCTTGGCCATGCCCTGCAGAATCGGGCCGATCGCTTCCGCGCCGCCGAGGCGCCAAAGGAGTTTGTAGGCGGCGTTGGCGGCGTCGAGGTTGGGAAAAATCAGCACGTTCGCGTCGCCCTGGATCGGGCTCCACGGATAGTCGGCGCTGGCGATGTGCGGCTCGACCGCGGCGTCGGCCTGCATCTCCCCCTCGATGATGAGATCGGGCCGCCGCTGCTTCACGATCTCCACCGCTCTCGCTACTTTCTCGGCCTCGGGATGTTGCGTCGATCCGAAATTGGAGAAGGAGATCATGGCGATGCGCGGCTCGATGTTGAACCGCCGCGCCGTTTCGGCCGTGAGGATTGCGATCTCCGCGAGATCCTCGGCGGTCGGTTCGATGATCACCGTCGTGTCGGCGAGGATCAGCATCCGCCCCTTGAACATCAGCAGGTACGCGCCCGACACTTTCTTCACGCCGGGCCGCGTCTTGATGATCTGCAGCGCAGGCTTGATCGTGGCGGGATAGTAGGCGCGCAGCCCGGCGATGACGCCGTCCGCATCGCCCGCCTCGACCATCATCATGGCGAAGTAGTTGCGGCTGTTCAGAATGCGCGCGGAGTCGGCGACGGTGATGCCGTGACGCTGGCGGATCTCCGCGAAGCGGCGCACGTACTGGTCGCGTTGCGCGCAGTGTTCGATGTCGATGATGGTGACTTTCGACTCATCGACGTGGTGTTTCTTCAGCAGCGGCGCGACGACCTCCCGCTTGACGAGCAGGATCGGATGCGCGAGCCCTTCGTCGATCAGAATCTTCGCCGCGCGGATGATCTTTTCCTGATCGCCCTCGGGGAAAACGATCCGTTTCGGATCGCGTTTGGCGCGATCGTAGACGCCGTGCATCATGCCGCGCGCGCGGCCAAGGAGTTGCTCGAGCCGGCGGCGGTAGGCGTCGTAGTCGGTGATCGGTTCCTGCGCGACTCCCGTTTCTGCGGCGGCGCGCGCGACGGCGGGCGGCACGTTGAGCAGGACGCGTGAATCGAACGGCTTCGGAATCAGGTACTCACGTCCGAACGTGAATTTCGAACTGCCGTACGCGCGCAGCACGTTGTCCGGCACTTCTTCCTTCGCCAGTTCGGCCAGCGCGAGGGAGGCGGCGAGCTTCATCTCGTCGTTGATGGTCGTGGCGCG
>JBAVBF010000270.1:0-2736 GCA_049586115.1 Thermoanaerobaculia bacterium
ACGTACGAGAAGCCGATGATCAGGAGCGCGAGGAACCAGATGGAGAAGATGTCGAACGAGGAGAGAAGCGCGAAGGCCACCGGGTTCGTCTTGTAATCGACGAGAAATCCGAGGTTGGATCGGACGAGCGTGGCAATTGCGGGCGGTGCGATCAGCCCGCCCTTCGCGGCGAGGATGATCAACGTCACGATGGTTTTTATGATGCTTGGTATCGACGCGTAACAAGTGACGGAAAAAGCCTGCTTGAAATCGCCCTCGCCACCGAAGATGCGGAACGCGAGCAGCACGATGCCCGCGATCACGAGCAGGCCGATGATGCTCAGCACGGGCGAGAGGTAGGTAAATACCTTGCCGATCGAAGTGGACATGCGGATCGCGTTGTCGACCTTCTCCTGCGGCATGTTCTTGTTCTGCTCCATCGCATCGCGCACGGGAGCGGCGAAATCGATGCGGGGCGCCATGATGACGCCCGCGGCCAGCGAAACGATCAGGAGCAGCACCAGCGGCACGACCCAGTCCGGCCGCCGGGCGATCGAGGCGAATGTCGCATCAGGCGAGAACAGCACGCCGATGATGCGCTGGAACGAATTCGGTTTTGGCTCGTTGCTGGGAGCGGGCGTAGCGATGGCGGGATCCTGACCAACAGTCATGGCTCATTTCTCCTCTGGTGCAGTGTCGTGGGATGAGAAGTTGAGCCAATTGTACCGGGTGAACTGGGAGAAGATCGAAGGTTCCTGCACCTTCGGCTCGTCGACGGAGATATTGCGTATGTCGAGGAGGTCGCCGACGGCGCGGTGATACGCGGCAACTGCTTTGTTGTAGCCGACCAGCGCCTGCAGCTCGTTCGCGCGGGCGTCGGAAAGCTGCTGTTGGATCTGCAGCACCTGGAAGTTCGTGCTCATGCCGTTCTCGTAGCGTTTGCGCTCGGCGTTGACGTTCTCCTCGGCAGCTTCACGCGCCGTCCGGGTGGCGCTAATCTGTTTGGCGGACGTGTCAACGGCGCGCGCCGCAGCGCGGACGTCGACGGCGATGTTCTGCCGCGCCTGCGTCTCGCTGATCTGCGATGCCTGCAGGTCGAGGCGTGCGCGGTTCTGTTCGGCGCGTGCGGCGTAGTTGAAGACCGGGATGCCGATGGTGAAGCCGACGTTCCAGCCAGGGAAATCATTGCGGAAGACCTGCTGCACCGCGTCGCTGAAGCCGGTGTTGTTGATGCCGGCCGTAGGCGTGACGAGCGTACCTGCCGAGCCGGCGACGTTGTATCCGAGGTTGAGATCGAACTGCGGAAGGACCTGATTGCGCGCGAACTGGTAGGCGATACGACGATTCGCCGTCGTAAGCTGGTTCTCTTTCACTTCGGGACGAAGCTCGTACGCGCGGGCAACCGACTCTTCGACGTTGATGCTTACGGGCGTGTAGCCGATCGTGTCGCTCGGAATGATCGGCCGGTCCCAATCTTCGGCCGGCAGATTGAGCAGAGCGCGCAGCCGGTCTTCGGCGGAGCGTACGTTGGCGACGGCTGTGATGAGGTTCTCTTCGCCGGTCGCGATCTGTACGCGCGGCTGAAGGATATCGAGCGGAGCGGATGCCCCGACGTCGATGCGGATCTGCGTGATGCGCGATTGATCGCGCGCCAGGAACAGAGCTTCCTTGACCACATCGACGAAGCGGCGGGCGTAGATGAGGTCGTAGTACGCCTGCTCGACCGTCGACGTGCTGTCCAGCAGCAAGCCTCGGAATGCCTCACGGCTGAAACCGAGATTGTTCCGGGCGATGATGATGCCGCGGCGGGTGATGTCGACGCCGAAGTTACGGGCCAGAGGTTGCGTGAATCCGAAGCCGAGGCCGGTGGAGAAGCCGGGGCTGATGGTCGTACCGGAACCGCTGCGCGTGAAGCGCTGATTCGTGGTCGAGAGCGAGAACGAACCGCCGGTCGGGATCACATCGCGAATCGATGCGTTCGCGTTGGTAGTGCCGCCGCCGCTGGCGTCGAACGCCGAGAGCGCCGGGCTCTGGCTGTTGGTCTTGCTGATCGTCGCCGCGGCGAACGGATCGAAGATGCCGTACGCGCTCGTGATGCCCTCCGCGGACATCGCAACGTCGTAGCGCTGAATCTGCAAGCCGATGTTCTTCTGGAGCATCGTCTGGATGGCGTCATCGAGCGACAACCGCATGGCGCGCGGATTGTTCGCGTCCTTGTCGGTGTCAGCCGACACAGTCACGGTCGGCGCCTGATCGGCCTGGGGAACGTCGACCGGAGCACCGGACGGACTGGTGCTGACGGTGACCGGCGTCGTCGCCGGTGTCGTAGTCTTTTTCGTCGTCTGCGCCGAGAGCGGCAACGTGCTCGCAACACAGGCAATGATCAGCAACCGTCGAACAGCGAAATTCATGTAAACCCTCCTGGACACGCCTCTTCTACGCAACGTTGTTTGGATTGTTTCGTGCGCGCGCCCCTGCTGTCGATAGCAGGGCGGGCCCGTTTTTCGGCGCGCGCATTGTATTCGGGACTGCTACGTTTGACGTCGCGAAACGTGGAAGGTTAACTCGGGGCGTGGCGACGTAACTACGCTGGCAACGCCGCAGCCGGAACCGGCTCACCCGCGAAGTGACACGCCGCGAACTGTCCCGGCTTGTGCTCGACCAGCGGCGGCACGACGTCCTTGCAGATCGGGAACTGGGCAATCGGGCAGCGGGTGTGGAAGACGCACCCGCTCGGCGGATTGAGCGGCGTGGGGA
>JBAVBF010000271.1:0-5000 GCA_049586115.1 Thermoanaerobaculia bacterium
CACATTAATCCTGCCGCTACGATCGTTCAGCGCTCCGCCGAAGCACTGCGAGCGTGTGCGCCGCTGCGACGTCCCATCGAAACTCTGCCGCGCGCGCGACGCCTGCGGCCGACAGTTGCGCGCGCAGTGCGGCGTCGGTAAGTACGCGTTCCATCTGCGCTTCGAGTTCGCGCGAATCGCGTGGAGCGAAGTAGAGCGCGGCGTCGCCGCCGATTTCGGGCAGTGATGACGATCTTGCAGCGATCGACGGGATGCCGTACGCCATCGCTTCGAGCAGCGGGAAGCCGAACCCTTCGTAGATCGACGGAAAGACAAACAATTCGGCATTGCGGTAGATCGAGGCAAGCTGCGCCGGTGGAACGTAGTCGAGGTGATGAACTCCGGGCGCGCGAAGCCGAGGAACGATCGATTCCGATTTCCAGCCGACGCGGCCGACTACGACCAGCGCGCCGTCGTACGCGCCGCGCGCGCGGAGGCGCGCGAACGCGTCGAGCAGCACGTCTAGGTTCTTTCGCGGTTCGATCGTGCTGACGAAGAGGATGTATTTTTTTGGCAGCGTGTCGGGTGTCGGCTGTCGGGTGTCGGAAATTGATAGCCCCGAGAGAATCGTCACCGCACGCGATGGATCGACGTCGTAGAACGCCAGCAGATCCTGCCGCGTCGACTCCGAGACGCAGATCGCCGCGTCCGCGTGGGCGAGCTCGCGCTGCATGTGATGTTCGAGATTGATCAGCGTCTCCTTCTGCAGCAGCTCGGGGAAACGCTTGTAAGTCAGATCGTGGATCGTCACCACGCGTCGTCGGGCGACGGCGCCGAGGAGGCGAGGGAGGAAGTAGTTGGCGCCGAACATCACGTCGGCGTCGATCAGTTTCATCCAAGCCACGTACGCCGCGGCGGTGATGGCGCGCGAGCGGCCGGAGATGACGCCGTGGCCGCGCAGATCGAACCAGCAGAGGCGCGCGTTCGCCGGAATGTCCGCGTGGAGCATGGGGCCGAAATCGGTCACGCGCGCGTCTCCGAAGAGATAAAGCTCGATGTCGTCGTTCTTCGCCAGTTCATGTAGCAGGTGGTAGAGGTACCAGCCGATGCCGGTCAGCGGCTCGTAAAAGGGGCGGATGTCGATGCCGATGCGCAGTTTGCGTTCGCGCCGCGTGGCCGCGCGAAACGCGTTCGCGATCCGCTCGCGAAGGGCGTGGCTCAGAGTGTGAACGACGGTGCGGATCGTGGACGGCATCGGATCGCGGATCGTAACTGATGCGCGTTCCGGCTTGGATGACACAATGCGTGGAAACGAATGAGAAAGCTCACAATCATCGCCGGCGTCGTTCTCGCGCTCGTCGCGGCGGTGCTCATGTATCTCGTCGCCACGACGCCGAAGACTTCGGCCGGCATTCGCTTCCCGCTAACGGGTGCGCAGCGCGATCTAGTCGCGGCGGTGCCGGAATCCGCGGAGTCGTTCGCGCTGATCCCGACCGCCGCAGCGCTCGACTCGAAACTGCGGGCGAATTCGGTGATGGCGGGCGCCGTCGAAAATTGGGAGAAGTTGCACTCGCTGCCCTCGCCGTGGATGGTCGGCGGCGCCGATCTGCTGGCGTGGCGCGATGCATCGACGACGCGCTATCTGATCCGCCTCGACCCGATCCGCGCCTTCGTCGTTCGCACCTACATGATGCTCGGCGGCGACCTCGGCGAGACCTTGCTCATCAACGCACCCGCCGCGCAGCCGATCAACTCCGCGGAACTCGCGCAGATCCTCAGCCTGTCCGAAAAGTTACCGCCCGGCGACGCGTTCGTGGTTCAGCGCCGCGGCTCGCGTGGCGCGTTTCCGCCCATCGCGCGGCCGGCGGTCACGTCGCTGTCCGTGACTCCGGACGACATTCTCTTCACGTCGCGCGCGCAACGGGACGCGGCCGAACCGATCGCAGCGCAGTCAGCGCAACCGGCGCACTTTCCGCACAATGCGCTGATCACCGCCACCTTCGCCACCGTGCCGCGCGTCGTCGAGGATCTCAACCGCGTCTTCGGTACACACATCTCCTCTCTGGTCGAAAACGGCGGCACGATCGCCGTCTACGACATCGATACCCACAAGTTCCTGCCGCGGCCGATGGGCGTCATCGCGGTTCCAGACGATCCGCCGCGCCGCGCTGCGTTCGAGGAATTCGTCGACAAAGTGAAGCAGGGAGAGTCGCTCGGCATCCACATTTCCACGGCTGAGCACGGCGGTTCGCTGCTGCTGTCGTTCGACGATTCGATCAATACCTCTATTATTGATGCGAACGAGCCGGGCCGCTGGCCGGTCGGCAAGTGGGCCATCCGCGCCGATCCCAGCCGCCTGGTGCCGATTCTCAGCCGGCTCGGCGACAGTATCGGCCTCCGCATCGCCGCTCCTCGCTTCTACCGGTCCGCCCGCGACCTCGGGCACTGGATCGAGGCGCTTCAGGGCGCGACCGTACTCGAGGCAGCCGCCTCCGAGGACGCGTCCGCGGAGGAGCTAAAGGTAAGAATCTCCGCGAAATAGAAGCCGGGAGGCCGCAGTTAGAGCCTCGACACGGCATGCCGGACAAAGAACGGATCGTCTTCGACGACATCGACAAATATGGGCCGCAGCACTACGAGCGGACGTTTCAGTTCACCACCGAGGAACTGAAGCGGATCGAGCTCGTCTCGATCGGGCCGGTGTCGCTGGTCGCCGACGCGCGCAAAGGCGACCTGCCTGCCGAGTACCTGGCGGACGGCACGACTACCTTCACCGCCGATTTTCTCTGCTCGCGCTGCGTGGAGCCGTTCCCGTTTGCGAACGCGTCTGAGTTTCACTTAAGATTCCGCCCTCGTCCCGAGATTTCTGAAGAGAACGCAGAGGTCGAGGTCACGCCGGACGAGCTCGATGTCGAGTTTTACACCGAGCGCGCCATTCCGCTTCGCGAGCTCGCGAACGAGCAGATCCAGTTAGCGATCCCGATGAAACCGTTGTGCACGGATGCCTGTCTCGGCCTCTGCGTGCAGTGCGGCGCGAATCAGAACGGCGAAGGTTGCTCGTGTGCGGAAACGGTCGTCGATACGCGGTTCGCCGCGTTGGCGGGGATTCGGGAAGAGTTGGCGAAGAAGCACGAACAGTAGTCTCGAAATCAGTGCGGCGTAACGCCGCCGCAGTCCAGAAAAACAAGGAGCAACACGATGCCTAACCCAAAACGGCGCCACTCGAAACAGCGCACGCGCACGCGCCGCGCGCATGACTTCCTCGAAGCGAAGTCGCTGTCGACCTGTCCGCAATGCCATGAAGCGAAGATGCCGCACCGCGTTTGTCCGAAGTGCGGATACTACAAAGGCCGCGAAGTCATCGCAGTCAAGGACGCGTTCTAGTATCGTCATTCGATGACGACTGAGGTCCGCATCGCCCTGGATGCCATGGGCGGCGATCATGCGCCGTCCGAGGTAGTGAAGGGTGCCCTTCTGGCGGCGGCTGAATTCGCGGTCGAGATCATTCTCGTCGGCCAGGAGGATGTTGTCCGCCGTGAGCTTGCCGCCGCGAGCTCGACGACGCCGCGCAACATCGACGTTTACGACGCGCGCGAGATCGTCACGATGGAGGACACCGCGCTCGCGCCGTTGCGCCGCAAGCGCAATTCTTCCGTTCGCGTCTGCGCGAATCTTGTTGCCGAGGGGCGCGCCGATGCCTTCGTGTCGGCCGGAAACACCGGCGCAACGTGGACGAGCGCCCGCGCCGTCATGGGGATGATCGAAGGCGTCAGCCGTCCCGCGTTGGCGACCGTCCTCCCGAGCGTCAAGGGTCACACGTTGCTGCTCGACGTCGGCGCGAACGTCGACGCCAAGCCGAATCACCTCCGCGAGTTTGCGGTCATGGGCCATTTCTACGCGCAGATGTTGTTCGGGATCGACGCTCCGCGCGTCGGTCTGCTCTCCATCGGTGAAGAAGAAGGGAAGGGCAACGAGCTGACGAAGGAGACGTACCGCGTTTTGAAAGAGACGGGGCTCAACTTCATCGGCAACGCCGAAGGGCGCGACGTTTACAACGGCAATGCTGACGTCGTGGTCTGCGACGGTTTCATCGGCAACGTCGTTCTCAAAGCCTCCGAGGCCCTCGGCGAATTTGTTTCGACGACGCTGCGCCAGGAGATGACGCGCACGTGGAAGCACAAGCTCGGCGGCCTGCTGGCGAAGAGCGCGTTCGTCAGTCTGAAGAAGCGGATGGATTACTCCGAGTACGGCGGCGCGCCGCTCCTCGGCGTCAAAGGCGGCTGCATCGTCTGCCACGGCCGCTCGAACGCGAAGGCGATCAAGAACGCCATCGGTCTCGCGCGCAACTTCGCCATCAACAGAATCGACGAGAAGATCATGGCCAAGGTCAACGATCTCCACAAACGCGAACACGACAGCCAGGTCCTGGCGACGGAGTAATGATGATGCGAATCGCCGTGGCGCTCGCCTTCGCAGTCGCAGCCGCCGGCTGCGCGTCGCAATCCGCGCCCGAGCCGCCGGAGCCGAACGTGGTCGAGATCGTGAGCGTCCCGAATCATGCCTCGGTGAGTCTCGATTGCGGCTCCGGAACCGTCGTGAAAGGAACGACGCCGTTGCGTGTCGACGTCCCGAGGTATCCCGAAGTCTGCACGATGGAAGTCGGCGCCGACGACTACCGCCCGCTGCGCATGAAGTTCAATCGCGGCATGGTGTTGAAGCAAGGTGTGCAACTTCGCGAGGATGCATCCCACCAGCTCGATCAAAGCGCGACGACGTTCGACATGCTCCTCTTCCCGCTCCAGAACCTCGGCGACCGCATCCAGAACGCAACGATGCGAAAGATCCGCGCGGACTACCGGCTGGAAGTGAAGCTGATCCCGACAACGAAGTAAGCACTGTCATCCTGAACCGCCGAAGGACGGTCGAAGGACCCCGTTCCTGCTAACCCGGAAGGGCGGTACTTTCACCTGGCAAGGACTGAGGGGGTCCTTCGACCGTCCTTCGGCGGCTCAGGATGACAG
>JBAVBF010000272.1:0-2026 GCA_049586115.1 Thermoanaerobaculia bacterium
GGCGTGCACTCCGCGATGCCGGCCACGCGCGCGAAGCGGCTCTGTCCCGAGGGGGAGTTCATCCATCCGAACTTCGACAAGTATCGCGAGGTGTCGAGACAGATTCGCGGCATCTTCGAGCGCCACACACCGCTGGTCGAGCCGCTGTCGCTCGATGAGGCATACCTCGATGTGACCGAAGAGCTGACCGGAATTCCGACGGCGACGGAGACGGCAGAGACGATCCGGCGCGAGATCAAATCCGACACACATCTCACGGCCTCGGCGGGTGTGGCGCCGAACAAGTTCCTGGCGAAAATTGCCAGCGACTGGAAAAAGCCGGACGGATGTTTCGTGATTCGTCCGCACCAGGTCGAGCGATTCCTGATGCCGCTGAACGTGCGGAAGATCCCAGGCGTCGGCAAGGCGACGGAGAAAATCCTGACCGAAATGGGCATCGCCACTGTCGGCGATCTGCATTCGTTCACCGCCGATCAACTCGTGGCACGCTTCGGCAAATGGGGAACGCGGCTGTGGGAGCTGGCGCGCGGCATCGACGAGTCGCCCGTCGTTCCGTCGCAGAAACGGAAATCGTGGTCGAGCGAAAACACCTTCGCGAAGGACATCACCCTGGACGAAGTGACCGCGTACATTCGCGACGAAGCGCAGAAACTGTGGCAGGCACTCAGCGACAAACAGTTGGTCGGCCGCACGGTGACGGTGAAGCTGCGCACCGGCGATTTCAAAACGGCGACGCGCCGATTGACGCCGGAGTCGATTCCGTCAAGCGGCGACGACCTCGCGCGCATCGGAGCGGAGCTGCTGACACGTTTCGATTTTGGTCCGCAAAGCCGCTATCGGCTCGCCGGAATCGGAGTGTCGAACTTCATCGACGAGGACGACGACGAAGAGCCGGCGAAGGAGCAGCCGGAGTTGTTTGGCGAGCCGGCCACATAGCTACAACAGCGCATCGACGCCGTACGCGATCTCGTCCTCGGACACATCACTGAACACTTCGCAGTGTCCGATGGCGCGCGGAAAAATCATGACGCGCTGATTGCCGGTGTTCTTCTTGTCATGTTCCGTCGCCGCGAGAATGGCCTCGCGATCGATGCCGTCCGGCAGCGGGGACGGATTCCAGGCGCGGATGGTGCGCTCGATCCGGTCAGCGATCGCGCGGTCGAGAACGCTGCGCCGGATCGCGACCGCATTTGCGGCGATCATCCCCCACGCCACCGCTTCGCCGTGCGTGAGTCCGCGGTAGTCAAGCGCGGCCTCGATGCCGTGCGCGATCGTGTGGCCGTAGTTGAGCAGCCGCCGAAGATCCGCTTCCTTCTCGTCAGCGGACACGATCTCCGCCTTAACGCGGATGGCCTTGCGCACCACTTGCTCGAGATCCAGATCCGGCGGAGATTCGAGCAGTTCAAACAATGACGCATCGCCGATCACGCCGCCCTTCAACGCTTCGAACAGTCCGCTCAGCACCTCGCGCCGCGGCAGCGAATCGAGCGTGGCCAGATCGGAGATCGCCGCGCGCGGCGGATAGAAACTGCCGATCAGATTCTTCCCCTTCGCATGATTGACGGCGAGCTTTCCGCCGAGGGAGCTGTCGACCTGCGCGAGCAGCGTGGTCGGAACGTGAACGAGATCGATGCCGCGAAGAAAAATCGACGCCGCGAATCCAGCGGTGTCGCCAACCATGCCGCCGCCGACCACCACCGCCATCGAATCGCGCTTGGCGCCGCGCTCGAGCAGTTGGGTGACGACGTCGTTCGCCGTCTCCAGCGTCTTGTGCGCCTCCCCTTCTTGGATGGCGATGACGTCCGCGTCGAGGGTGGCCGCGATCTGCTCGCCGAAACGGTCCCGAAGAACCGTCGACGTGATGACGAAGATGCGTCCCCGGCTTTGAATCAGCGAACGAATGTCATCCAGCAGATTGCGTCCGACGTAAACGGGATACGTCGCGGACGCCTGGCGAATGGTGACGAACGGCTGCATCGGGCGGTGAGTCTATCGAACGTTGTCATCCTGAGCCGCCGAAGGACGG
>JBAVBF010000273.1:0-19214 GCA_049586115.1 Thermoanaerobaculia bacterium
GATCACTGCCGCGGCGATGTCGGCGGTGTGGCTGATCGCGGCCGTTCCGGTGATCAACTGGCTGACCGGATCGATTCACGCCACGGCGTTCTGGACCGCGGCCATGGCCGCATCGCTGGCGTTCTGCGGCAGCGGCGGAAACGCGGAAGCGATGCTAGTCGTGTACATCTCGGTAGGGGCGGCGGCGATCGTGGCGCGGCGCACTTCCATTGCCGCCATCGCGTTCGCCGGCGCGATGCTGACGAAAGAGGAGGCGCTGGTCACGATCGGCGCGATCCTCATCGGCGTCGTCATTCATGACCGCGGGATTCGCCGCGCCGCGATCCTGGCCGCATCATCGGCGGCCGGCGCATCGGTCTGGTTCGCCTTTCAGAAACGCTTCGGGATGCACGTCGGCTACGACCGCGTCACGCTCACGCACACGTTTCATTGGGGCAACCTGCCGACGATCTTCCGCGAAGCGCCCAAGAGTCTGGCTGCTGGATGCTGGGGATTGTCGTGGCTGATTCCGCTCGCGATCCTCATCTACATCGCGTCGAAGAGTTCTCGGCGGCTGAAAGACGCGATCCCGCTGCTCGTTCCCGTCCCGCTTCTCTTCGCGTTCTTCGTCTATCTCTACCTGCAATACGAAAGCTCGCTGGCGATGAAGATGTGGTGGATCCTGCCGCGCCTTTCGCAGCCCGCGCTGTCGCTGCTCATCCTCGGGGCGGCCTTTGCGGCTGGCGATAGAATGCGCCGCCATGAGTCTTGAAAAGAAGCCGCTCGTCGCGTTCGCGAACAGCGAACGCGATCGTTTCGAAACCGCTCTCCGCCAGTTCGTCGACATCCCAACCGTCTCCGCCGACGCCGATCGCCTTCCTGATATCCGCCGCTGCGCGGAGCTTGCGGCGTCGACGATCCGCGACTTCGGCGGCGAGGCGGACATCCTCGAAACCGACGGCAATCCGATCATCCACGGGCGTTTCCACACCGGCAGCAATCTGCCGACCGTCACCGTCTACAACCACCTCGATGTGCAGCCGGCCTCGCGCGAGACCGAGCCATGGACGAGCGATCCCTTCGTCTTCACCAAACAGGGCGACCGCTACCTCGGCCGGGGCACCACCGATGACAAAGGTCCCGCACTTACGGCTCTCTTTGGAATTCAGGCCGCGCGCGAAGCCGGAGTGAAAGCGAACATGCACCTTCTGTGGGAACTGGAAGAAGAGATCGGTTCGCCGAGCTTCGACGGCGCGATGAAAAAGTACGGCAAGCAACTCAAGACCGATTCGGTGCTCGTCTCCGACACGATCTGGGTTTCGCGTTCGCGGCCTGCCTGTCCGGCCGGCCTGCGCGGTTTGCAGGGATTCGAATTGATTCTCGAGACTGCCGCCACCGACCAGCACTCCGGCGTCACCGGCGGCGGCGCGCGCAATCCGATCGGCGAATTGATGAAGCTCGTCTCCGAGATGTACGACGCCACTACCGGCAAGGTGAAGATGAAAGGCTTCTATGACGATGTCGAACAGCCGTCGAAGCAGGAACTGGCTGATTTCCGCGCGTCCGGCTTCACGGTCAAGGATTTCAAGAAAGACCACGGTTTCAAATCGGTCCGCACCGAAGACGCCGACGAAATGATGAAGCGCATCTGGGCCATGCCGACCTTCGAGGTACACGGTCTGGTCGGCGGCTACACCGGCCCCGGAATCAAGACCATCATTCCTCCGCGCGCCGTGGCGAAAGTCTCCTGCCGCCTGGTGCCGAATCAGGACCCGAAAAAAATCATGAAGCTCGTCCGCGACTTCGTGAAGCAGCGCAATCCCGACGTGAAGATCGTCACCGAGTCGTCGATGCTGCCGTACAAAGCGCCGACGACCGGACCGCTCGCCGACGCCGTCCGCAGCTCGATGAAATTCGCCTTCGGCCGCGAGCCGGTCTTCGTCCGCGAAGGCGGCTCCATCGGCGCGATCGTCTCGATGGAAAAGATCCTCAAAGTCCCCGTCCTCTTCCTCGGCCTCTCCCTCCCCGAGCACGGCTACCACGCCCCGAACGAAAACTACGACTGGCGACAGGCCAGCGGCGGGATGGTGGCCTTCGCGAAGTACTTCGACGAGATCGCGAACCTCTGAGTCTGCGTCCATCCGCGTCATCTGCGGATAAAGCTCTATCCGCAGATGACGCAGATTTACGCAGAGGTGGTGGATTTTTGTGGACAAAGGTGGCTGTCAGTGGTAGAAACAGCCTTCGAATCACGAAAGTTCAGCGGAAATGGTCGAACCAGTTCTCATGGGGCATGCCCCGGCCAAGGTCGACGACAAGGGTCGTCTGAAGATCCCGGCCAATTTCCGCAAGGTCATTGAAGAGAAGTTCGGCGCCGACTGCTTCATCACTTCCACGGACGGCGAGCGGGCTCTCATCTATCCGATGGCGGTCTGGTTCGACTTCCAGGGACGCCTTTCGAAGGTGCCATCGACGTCGATGGCGAAGTCGAAGCTGCTGGAGAAGGTCAACTACTTCGGCCAGACCGGAACGATCGATACGCAGGGTCGGGTGCTCATCCCGGCCATCCTGCGCAACGTCGCCGGGATTGCCGAGGACGTGGTGGTCATCGGGAACACCGACCACCTCATTGTTTGGAACGGAGAAAAGATCCAGCAGCGGATGGCCGAGACGCCTCTGACCAACGATGACTGGA
Organism: Thermoanaerobaculia bacterium; assembly: GCA_049586115.1. Taxonomy (GTDB): domain Bacteria; phylum Acidobacteriota; class Thermoanaerobaculia; order Gp7-AA8; family Gp7-AA8; genus JADGNZ01. The sequence continues at coordinate 2,675 of JBAVBF010000273.1, forward strand.
AAGAGTTGGAGTTGCATGGTGTGTGAGCTGTCATGCACCAGTCGGTTCTTTTAAGCGAAATCGTCGAATACCTCCGTCCCTCGCGCGATGACGGAACGCTCGTCGATGCCACGATCGGATTGGGCGGACACGCCGAGGCACTACTCGAGCGTTACCCGCAAACCAAACTGCTCGGCATCGACCGCGATCCGCAGGCGCTGGCCGCATCGGCAGCGAGGCTGGAGAGATTTGGAAATCGCGTGACGCTCGCACAGGGCCGCCACGAGACGCTCATTGACATCCTGAAGAAGCAGAACATCGAATCGGTAAGCGGTCTGCTCGCAGACCTCGGCGTTTCATCGATGCAGCTCGACGACGCATCGCGCGGATTTTCCTTCCGCTACGACGCGCCGCTCGACATGCGCATGGGGCCGGAGTCGCAGACGGCCGCGGATCTCGTCAACACGCTCGGCGAACACGAGCTCGCAACGATTCTGCGCGACTATGGCGAAGAGCCGATGGCGCGACGGATCGCCAAAGCCATCGTGACCGCGCGTGCCGAGGGGGCGATCGAGACGACGGCGAAACTGGCGGAGATCGTCAGGAGTGTGAAGTGGTCGAAGCCGGGACAGATCGATCCGGCCACGCTCACGTTTCAAGCGCTTCGCATCGCTGCGAACGAGGAGCTCGTCGGGCTCGACAAGTTCATCGACGACGCGGTCGAAGTCCTCGAACCAATGGCGCGAATCGCAATCATCTCGTTCCATTCGCTCGAAGATCGCATCGTCAAACGGGCGCTGCGGCGGCTGGAAGGGGAGTGCACCTGTCCGCCGAATTTGCCGGTGTGCGGCTGCGGCGCGAAGGAAGTCGTCGAGATTCTGACCAGCCGTCCGGTCACTGCTTCGGAGGAAGAAGTTCAACGGAATCCGCGATCGCGAAGTGCGAAGTTGCGAGTGGCGGAGAAGCTCTTAGCTGTCAGCTCTTAGCTCTTAGGGAAGACGAAGTCAGTTCGATCCGAGAGTTGACAGGTGAGTGTTGGAAGTAGTGCTCGAAGCGGGAGCTGGAAGCTCGGGAGAACTCCTAAGAGCTAACAGCTAATAGCTAAGAGCTGAAGTATCCGGAGCCCGGAAACAAGGGTGAAGGTTGGGGAAGGGTGGGCGTGTGTGCGCCGCGGGAGCTCGGGAGGGGTGGCTGGGGGAGCGTGGGTGGGTGTGGATGGTTCTCGGGACGTACTTGTAGGCAGATCTTCACCCTTGTTCCCAGGCTCCGTGCAGTCCGCCGGATGGTCCCCGCATGTACGCGCAGAAGAAACCCATCGAGAACACCCACATCGTTCGCGAACGCGACCGGCGGCGCTCCCGTGAGCTGTGGGCGGTCCTCGCGCTAGGCGTTCCGATCGGCGCATTTCTGCTTCTCTTCACCTGGCAAAATCTCGAAGTCATCCGCCTCGGCCACGAAGCGACGGGGCTGCAGAAGCAAAAGCAGGAAATCGAGAACGCGAACAAAGCGCTGCAACTCGATCTCGATCGCCGCACATCGCTAGCTGCTGTCGAGCAGCGCGCCGTCAACCTCGGCTTTCAACGCACCGACCCGCGTGCAGTAGTGATGGTGCAGCGTCCCGCCGTCCCGACACCCGACACCCGGCAGCCGACACCCGGAGCACGCTGATGCCGATCTCGCAAAAGCGTCTCCTCTACTTGTTCGCGTTCCTCGCCGCGTGGGGCATCGTCGTCGTCGCGCGGCTTGCGCAGATCCAGCTTGTGCGCCACGGCGAGTACGTCGTCAAGGCGGCGCGCCAGCAGGAGCGGACCCTCGCATTGCAGCCGGTGCGCGGATCGATTGTCGACAGCCATGGACGGATTCTCGCGGAGAGCGTCGCCGCCGAATCGATTTACGCCGACCCGCAGGCGATCGGTGATCGCGTGCAGACGGCGAAGGCGCTCGCCAGCGTCGCCGCACTGCAGATGGACGCGCGCGAGCTCGCAACGAAACTCTCCTCGGGCGCCGGCTTCGTCTGGATCGCGCGCCAGCTCCCGCTCGAAACCAGCGCGGCGGTCAAAGCGCTCAAGCTGCCAGGCATCTACTTCCTCGAAGAACATCGCCGCTCGTATCCGCGTGCGCTGCTGGCCGCGAATGTCGTCGGCTACGTCGGCCTCGACGGCGAGGGGCTCGGCGGAATTGAGCACTCGTTCGACGCGCAGGTGCGCGGGCGTGCCGGACGCGTGACGCTGCTGCGCGACGCGCGGCGCGGCATGTATCTCGTCGGTGGCGAAGGACCGAACCGGCCGATCGATGGCCACGACGTCGTCCTCACCATCGACTCGGTCGTGCAGTTCATCGCCGAACGCGCGTTAGCGAAAACGGTCGACCAGTACAACGCGGCCGACGGCGTGGCCATCGTCATGGATCCGCGCGACGGACGCATTCTGGCGATGGCGTCGAATCCGACGTTCGATCCGAATCGGATCCGCGATTTCAGTGCCGAGGATCGCCGGAATCGCGCCGTGCAGGATCAGTACGAACCTGGCTCGACGTTCAAGATCGTCACGGCCTCGGCCGGACTCGAAGAGGGCGTGATCACTCCGTCGCAGATCGTCGATTGCGGCGACGGCTTCATTCAAATCGGCAACACGCAGATTCACGAGCACGGCCACAACCGCTACGGCCTCATCACCTTCGAAGACGTAATGGTGCATTCGTCGAACGTCGGCGCAATCCGCGTCGGCCTCGCGCTCGGGCAGGATCGTTTCTATCGCTACATTCGCCGTTTCGGCTTCGGCGAGCGGACCGGCGTGACGTTGCCAGGCGAAGCGTTGGGCAAGCTGCGTCCCACCGCCCAGTGGTCGCAACTTTCGAATGCGTCGATGTCGATCGGTCAGGAGATCGCCACGACGCCGCTGCAGGTCCTCACCGCCATCGCCGCCGTCGCCAACGGCGGCGTGCGCGTGCAACCGCGCATCGTGGAGAAGGTCGTCGACACGAAGGGCAACACGATTTCCGTTCCGCCGCAGGCTGCGCCGGTGCGCGTGATTTCCGAAAAGACCGCCGCGGTGCTGAACGAAATTCTCAAAGCGGTCGTCGCTCGCGGAACCGGCGTGAACGCTGCGCTGGCCGAGCACATCGTCGCAGGCAAGACCGGCACCGGGCAGAAACCATCGCGTGGCGTCTACGGCGACAAAGTCTTTGCCTCCTTCGGCGGCTACGTTCCTGCCGATCGTCCGCAGCTGGCCATCCTGGTCGTGATCGATGAGCCGAAAGGCGCCGAGTACGGCGGCACCGTGGCCGCGCCCGCCTTCAAAGAGATCGCCGAATCGACCCTTCGCTATCTCAACGTCGCGCCGTCCGTTCCCGCGCGCACGATCGACCTCGCCACGCCGATGCTGGCGACGTTTTCGCAAAAGCCAGCGCCGACCGCGGGATCGGAAGTCCCTGACCTGCGAGGCCTCGACGCGCGTGCGGCGGTGGCGCTCGCCACCAGGTCCGGCTTCCGCGTGCGCGCGTCGGGGAGTGGCGTGGTCCAAACACAGCAACCGTTACCGGGCGAAGCCTTGCCGAACGATCACCAGGTCGTGCTGACCCTCGCCGAGGGGGCGCGATGAAGCTGCGCGAATTGCTGAAGGACGTGACGGTGCGCGAAAGTCGCGCCGATCTCGATATCGGCATCGCGAGCGTGACCGCCGATTCGCGAATGGCCACGCCGGGGGCGCTTTTCGTCGCCATTCCGGGATTGAAAACGGATGGCGCGAAGTTCATCGAATCCGCAATCCGTAAAGGTGCCGCCGCGGTGGTCGGTGAATCGAGCGCTGCGTCCGTGCAGGTCGACGATACCCGCGCCGCGCTTTCGATCATCGCCGCGAATTACTACGGCCGTCCCGCCGGCAAGCTTTCACTCGTCGGCGTCACGGGCACCTCGGGGAAAACGACCACGACCAAGATGATCGAGTCGATCTTCGACGCAGCCGGCGATCCGGTCGGGCTCATCGGCACGATCGAATATCGCGCCGGCGATGAGCGCCTCATGGCCGACCGCACCACGCCTGACTCAGTCGTGTTGCAGCAATGGTTCGCGAAGATGGTCGACGCCGGGGTCCGCAATGCGGTGATGGAAGTGTCGTCGCACGCGCTGGCGCTGAAGCGGACCTACGGCATCCATTTCGCCGCGGCCGTCTTCACGAACCTCTCGCAGGACCACTTCGATTTTCACAAAGATTTCGAAGACTACTTCGCGGCGAAACGGATTCTCTTTGACCAGATCGACCGCTCGCGGAAGACCGCCATCGTCAACATCGACGACCAGTACGGCCGCAGACTCGCGAACGAGCTCGGCGACTGCGTCGTCACATTCGGCCGTATCGCGAACGCGGATATTCATCCTCTCGACGGTTTCGAAATCTCCGTTCGCGGACTGCAAGGCCGCGTGGCCACGCCCGCGGGCGAGGTGCGCATCGAGTCGAAACTCCTCGGCGCGCCGAACCTCTACAACTGGCTCGGCGCGATCGGCGCAGCGCAGTCGGTCGGGATCGGCATCCCGACGATCGAAGCGGGTATTCGCAACCTGACCGCCGTGCGCGGCCGGTTCGAATACGTCGAATCCGAAGGCGGCCCGACGGTGATTGTCGACTACGCGCATAAGCCGGACGCGCTCGAGAAGCTGCTGCAGGCCGTGCGCGATCTCGCCGCAAAACGCCGCGTCGTCCTCATCGTCGGCTGCGGCGGCGATCGTGACAAAGACAAACGTCCGAAGATGGGCGCGATCGCGGCGCGCCTCGCGGATTACACCGTCCTCACCAGCGACAACCCGCGCGGCGAAACGCCGGAAGCGATTCTCGACGACATCGAAGCCGGCATGCGCGGCGCGGCGAACTACACGCGGATGGCCGACCGTCGCGAGGCCATCAGCCGCACGATTGCGGAAGCGTCCGACGACGACGTGATCGTCATCGCCGGCAAAGGACATGAGCCGTATCAGGTGGTCGGTGACCAGATACTCCACTTCGACGACCGCGAAGAAGCGGAACGGGCGTTGGAAACAAGACACGAAAACAGAGCATAAAATTCATGTTGAAATCAGTGATCAAATCGATTTATCCTTATCAGAGTTCGGATACGTGTTCTGTTCCGGCTCCGTCGATTGCTTACCGTGCGGGTGGATGGTTGGCGATCGCCGGGCAGCTTCGGGGGAAGGGCCGCGATCGGGTCAGCGCGGCGGAGCCGGAAGAGAGCACCGTGATGGGAGTGGGGAGCAGGGAGTGGGGAGTGGCAACGTCGACTCCCATCCCTGCCGCCTGTAGCTCACTCACGTCGATCGATCCGGCCTCCCACACCCCACGCCCGACCTCCGACTCCCGGAGGTCCACATGCATCTGACCTTCCGCCAGATCGCCGAGCTGACCGGTGGCGAACTTGTGCAGGGCGGCGACGTCACCGCCGATTCCGTCGTCATCGACAGCCGCGAGATCAAGCCCGATTCCGCCTTCTTCGCCATCAAAGGCGATCGTCTCGACGGACATCAGTTCGTGACGCAGGCGCTGGCCACAGGACGCGGCGCGGTCGTCTCGCAGGTTCCGGAAAACGTTCCGGCGGACAAAGCGATCGTGCGCGTGGCCGATACCACCGTCGCGCTGCAGAATCTGGCGCGCTCGATCCGCGAGCGTTTTCCCTTCACGCTCATCGCCATCACCGGCTCGGCCGGCAAGACCACCACGAAAGAGATGATCGCCACGCTCGTCGGCTCCGAGAAGCGCACCTTCAAGTCGTGGGGCAACTTCAACAACCTGATCGGCTGCCCGCTCTGCATCGACAACACGCCCGACGATGTCGAAGTCGTCGTCAGCGAGATGGGGATGAACCACAAGGGTGAGATCGCGCAGCTCGCGGGTCTCACGCATCCCGACGTCGGCGTCTACACGAACATCGGACCGGTGCACATCGAGTTCTTCGGCACGATCGAGAAGATCGCGGAAGCCAAGCGCGAGCTGCTCGAAAACGTGAAGCCTGGCGGGACGATCATCATCAACGCCGACAACAAGTACGTGATGGACATCAGCCGCGGTTTCGAAGGGCGCAAGATCACCTACGGCATCGAGCACGACGCCGAATTCCGCGGCACGAACATCCGCGAGCGCGGCCTCCTCGGCACGTCCTTCGAAGTCAACGGCCATTCATTCGAGCTGTCGCTGCCCGGCCGGCACAATCTCGAAAATCTCCTCGCCGCGATCGCCACCGCGCGCAGCGTCGGCATCTCGTGGGAAGGGATCGCGCGCGGTGTCGCGGAAGTGAAGCCGGCCTATCACCGCGGCATCATTCTCGACGCGAACGGAGCGACTGTTTACGACGACACCTACAACTCCAACCCGTACGCCCTCGGCCGCGCTCTGACGTTGATGTCCGAGGCGGATGTGAGCGGGAGAAGGATTGCAGTGATCGGCGACATGCTGGAACTCGGCGACAAAGAACTCGATTACCACCGCGACTCCGGCCTCGCGATTCCGAAGAGCGTCGACACCGTCATCGGCGTCGGCAAGCGCTCGCGCGCGTTGCTCGACGGCGCGCGTGAAGCGGGATTCGGCGACGACAAGCTGCATCACTTCGACGACGCGCAGAGCGCCGGCGAATTTCTCAAGAGCTTCATCCGCCCCGGGGATCTCGTGCTGATCAAGGCCAGCCGCGGCATCGGCCTCGACCGCACCGTCAATATGTTGACTAATGGCCACGCGGAGGGCGCGCACTGATGTTGTACTACCTCCTCTACCCGCTCCGGAACATGATTTCCGGCTTCAACGTCTTCCGCTACATCACCTTCCGGTCGGCATGGGCGGCGCTCACCGCGCTGGTCATCTCCTTCATCTTCGGGCCGTGGCTGATCGAACGGATGCGCCGCATCAAAGCCGGCCAGTACATCCGGGAGGAAGGGCCGAAGTCGCACCAGATGAAGGCCGGCACGCCGACCATGGGCGGCATCCTCATCAACATCGCCATCGTCATCCCGACGATTTTGTGGGCGGACATCTCCAACCCATACATCTGGATCGTCCTCTTCGTCACCGTTGCCTACGGCGCGATCGGCTTCGTCGACGACTACCGCAAGCTGACCAAGAAACAGAACGAAGGTCTGACGGCGAAAGAAAAGTTCTCGATGCAGATCGGCGTCGCGCTGGCGGCCGGACTGGCCATCGCGTATCTCCCGGCGATCCACAACAACTACTCGACCGTTCTCACCTTCCCCTTCTTCAAGACGTTGCACCTCAACCTCGGATTTCTCTACATCCCGTTCATCATCATCGTCCTCGTCGGCGCATCGAACGGCGTGAACCTGACGGATGGCCTGGACGGACTGGCCATCGGATCGACGCTCATCGTCGCTGTCACGTACACGATCCTCACGTACGCCGCCGGCAACTTCCGCGTGGCCGATTACCTGCGCATCGCCTGGGTCCCGCAGGCCGGAGAACTGGCTGTCTTCTGCGGGGCGATGGTCGGAGCCTCGCTCGGATTCCTCTGGTTCAACGCCCATCCCGCCGAGATTTTCATGGGCGACGTCGGCTCGCTCGCACTCGGCGGCGCGATCGGATGCCTCGCCGTGATGATCAAGCAGGAGATCCTGCTCGGCCTTGTCGGCGGCCTCTTCGTCATGGAAGGGATGTCGGTGGTCCTGCAGGTGGCCTCGTTCAAATTGACCGGCCGGCGCATCTTCAAAATGTCGCCGCTGCACCATCACTTCGAGCTCTCGGGCTGGCGCGAAACGAAAGTCGTGGTCCGCTTCTGGATCATCGCCATCATCTTCGCGATGGTGGCCCTGTCGACGCTGAAATTGCGATGAAGACTCTCGTCATCGGAGCGGGCAAGTCCGGCGTGGCCGCGGCGAATTTTCTCGCCGCTCGCGGTGATGAGGTCTTGCTCACCGATGCCAACGAACATCCCGACCTGCCGTATCCGCTGCACGAGAACGTCGCGCGCGCATTCGGGAAGCAGGATGCGGCGCTGCTCGAAGGTGTCGGCGAAATCGTCCTCAGCCCCGGCGTGCCGCGCACGATTCCACTGCTGCAGCAGGCCAGCCTTTTGCCGATTCCCGTGATCGCCGAGGTCGAATTGGCGTATCGATACATGCCGCAGGGGAGCACGATCATCGCCATCACCGGCTCGAACGGAAAGTCGACCACCACCGCGCTCATCGGCGAAATCCTGAAGATCGACGGCCGCCAGCCAATCGTGGCGGGCAACATCGGCGAGCCGCTGATCGCCGCGCTCGATCTCGAACGTCCGCGCAACTACGTTCTGGAGCTGTCGTCCTTCCAACTCGAATCGGTCGACACCTTCCGCGCCGACGTCGCGCTGCTGCTGAACATCACGCCCGATCACATGGACCGCTACGCCACGTTCGACGCGTACGCCGCGGCCAAGTACCTCATCTTCCGCAATCAGCAGCCGCACGACGTCGCCATCGTCAACGCCTCCGACCGACGCGGAACGCCGCGCGATGCAAAGGCCCGCGTGTGGCGTTTTTCGAGCGCGAAGGCGATCGACGAGGGCGCATTTCTCGACGGCGACGATCTCGTTCTCTGCCTCGGCGGTCAGGAGCGCCGCATTCCGCGCGCGTCGCTGAAACTGGAAGGAACCGCCAACGTCGAGAACGCGCTCGCAGCCTGGCTGGCCGCGCGCGCCGTCGGTGTCGATGACGTCAGCGTCCAGATCGCGTTCGGCTCCTTCGCCGGATTGCCGCATCGCATGGTGCTCGTCCGCGAGCTCGACGGCGTCCGCTGGATCAACGACTCGAAAGGGACGAACGTCGACGCCACGCTCAAATCGCTCGAATCCTTCCCCACCTCCAGCGTGTGGCTCATCCTCGGCGGCAAAGACAAGGAGGGCGAGTTCGAACGGATGCGCGATCTCGTTCGCGAAAAGACACGCGGTGTGATCACGATCGGCGCCGCCGCGTCACGAGTCGCCGAAGCGCTCGCGGATGCAACGACGATCATCGACGCCGGCGACATGCAGCACGCCGTCGCCCACGCCCGCGAGCACGCGAAGTCGGGTGATGTCGTCCTCCTGTCGCCCGCCTGCGCCAGTTTCGATCAGTACCGAAACTTCGAACACCGCGGCGAGCACTTTGAGAAACTTGTCCGCGCGTTGTCACCCGACACCCGAGCATCTAAACCATGAGCCGCAAACTCACCTACGACACCTACCTTTTCGGCGCCGCGATGCTCATCGTCGTCGTCGGCATGGTCATGATCTATTCGGCGTCGGCCATCATCACCATGCAGAAAGTCGGGTCGGACAACCCGTACTACTTCATTACGAAGCAGTTCGTGTTTCTCGTCGCCGGCAGCGCGGTCATGGTCACGCTGATGCGTCTCAATGTTGTGCGGCTGCGCGATCGCCGCATCATCTACGCCGGCGTCGCGGCGGTGCTCGTCGCGCTGGTGATCGCGCTCTTCCAATCGCCGATCAACGGAACGCATCGCTGGATCGTGTTCTCGCACTTTCAACTGCAGCCGAGCGAATTTGCCAAGCCCGCGCTCATTCTCTTCCTCGCCTCGTATCTTGCGCGCAAAGAAGAACGGATCAACGAACTCATCTCGGCGCTGCTGCCGCTCGCAGTCGTCGTCGCGATTTTCGCCGGACTGATTCTGCTCGAACCCGACTTCGGTACCGCCACGACGCTCGTTCTCGTCGCCGCGGGGATGATTTTCGCCGCCGGTGTTTCGTGGGGGCGTGTCGTCACCTTCGCGCTGATGATTATCCCGGCCGGCGTGCTGCTCGTTTTCAGCGCCGCGTACCGGCGTGACCGGCTGTTCACGTTCCTCAATCCCGAGGCCGATCCGCTCGGCAAAGGGTTCCAGGCCATGCAATCGCTCATCGCGCTCGGCACCGGCGGATTGCGCGGCCTCGGCATCGGCAACGGCCGTCAGAAACTCTTTTTCCTTCCCGAACCGCACACCGACTTCATCTTCTCGATCATCGGCGAGGAGCTCGGCTTCATTGGCGCGGCCGCCTTGATCGCTCTCTTCGCGTTTCTGGTGTGGCGCGGCTTCCGCGTCACGCGCTTCAGTCAGAACCGTTTCGATTTCTACGCCGCGCTCGGTTTCACGTTGCTGATCGGAATCCAGGCGCTGATCAACGTCAGCGTCGCGCTTTGCCTGCTGCCGACGAAAGGTCTGCCGCTCCCGCTGGTGAGCTACGGCGGTTCGTCGCTGATCACCAGTCTCATCGCTGTCGGCGTCTTATTGAACTTATCGCAGCAATCAGGTTGAGGATCATCGTGATGGGCGTGAAGGGAGTGGGGGAGACGTTGATGATCGCCGGCGGCGGCACGGGGGGGCACATCTACCCCGCCATCGCCATCGCGCAGGAGTGGATGGCGCGCGATGCCACCCGTCGCGTCATCTTCGTCGGCACCGAACGCGGCCTCGAAAAAACCATCGTTCCGAAGGCTGGCTTTCCACTCGAATTCATCTCAGTCGGCGGCCTGAAAGGCAAAGGCCTCGGCGACACCATCAAAGGCCTCTTCCGATTGCCGGCCGGTTTCGTCCAGGCCTTCAAACTCGTTGGACGCCATCACCCAAACGTGGTCCTCGGCGTCGGCGGTTACTCCTCGGGGCCCGTGTTGCTTGCTGCCAAACTGCGTGGCGTCCCGACGCTCGTTCACGATTCGAACGCCTTCCCAGGCCTGACGAATCGGATCCTGGCGCGCTTCTCCACCGCTGCCGCGATCGCATTCGAAGCGGCCGGTCCTCGGCTCAAACGTTCCGACGCGGTTCTTACCGGCAATCCGATCCGCAAAGAGTTCTTCGAAGCGGTTGGCGAAAGGCCGGCCGGCGACAACCGCAAGCGACTGCTCATCTTCGGCGGCTCGCAGGGTTCACGGACGATCAATGACGCGATGATCGGCGCCTTGCTTTTCATGGCTCCACTTCGCGAGAGCCTTCTCATCGTCCATCAAACCGGTCCGAAAGAACTGGAGCGCGTGCAACAGGCGTATCGCGATTCCGCGTTCGCGGACGCGCGCGTCGTGCCGTATCTCGATCCGATCGTCGACGAAATCGCCGCGGCGGACGTCGTGGTCTGCCGTTCCGGCGCGATGACCGTCGGCGAGCTTGCCGCGGTTGGACGCGCCGCAATCCTGATCCCGTTTGCTGCCGCCACCGACAACCACCAGGAGCTGAACGCGCGCGCCGTCGAGCTGGCCGGCGGCGCGATCGTCATCACCGAAAAGGAGCTGACGCCCGAGCGGCTGGCGTTCGCGATCACCGAAATCGTCAACGACACCGGCCGGACCGCGGCGATGGGAACGGCTGCGAAGTCGCTCGCATCGCCCGACGCCACAAAAAAGATCGTCGATTTACTCGAAAAAATTGAACGAAGCGAATAAAATCCTTTATTAGTAACCACCAATCCGAATGAATTTAAACAAGATTAAGAACATTCATTTCGTCGGCATCGGCGGAATCGGAATGAGTGGGATAGCAGAGATCCTCAAGCACCGCGGCAAAACTGTCTCCGGATGCGACCTGAAACGCTCCTCGGCCACGTCTCTCCTGGCCGGCCGCGGAGTCCGCGTTCACATCGGACATGACCCCGCGCACCTTCAGGGCGTCGACGCCGTCGTCGTCACTGCCGCCGTCAAAGGGGCGAACGCCGAGGTTGATGCGGGACGCGAGCAGGGGATCGAGATCATCCGGCGCAAGGACCTTCTGGCCGCGATCGTCAACGAGAAGCGCGGCGTCGGCGTCTCCGGCACGCACGGCAAGACCACGACCTCGGCAATGATCGCCACCGTCCTCGAAGACGCCGGTCTCGATCCGACCATCATCATCGGCGGCATCCTGCAGAACATCGCCTCGAATGCGAAGGACGGAAACGGCGACGTCGTCGTCGTCGAAGCGGACGAGTACGACCGCACGTTCCATGAACTGCGGCCCGAGCTCGCCGTGATCACGAACATCGAGGCAGACCACCTCGAGTACTACGGCAGCTTTGAAAACATCGTCGAAGCGTTCCGAGTCTTCACCGAGAACGTGCGGCCAGGCGGCGCGATCATCGGATGCGTGGACGATCCCGCGGTCGCCGCGCTGCTCGATCGCCGAGGCCGCGGCAAGGATCCTAAGATCGTCCGTTATGGGCTCGGACCGGGCGCCGACGTCACCGCACGCGATCTGAAGTTTCACGATCGCGGTTCCTCCTTCGCCGTCGAAGGGATCGGCTTCTTCAAACTGTTCGTTCCGGGCGAGCACAACGTGCGCAATGCGCTCGCCGCGATCGCGGTCGCGCGGGAGCTCGGCGTCAGCGGCGATGCCATCTCCGCCGGCATTGCCAAGTTCCTCGGCGTTGACCGCCGCTTTCAGATCCTCGGCGACTACAACGGCGCGCTGGTCGTCGACGACTACGCGCATCATCCGACCGAGATCAAAGCGACGCTCGACGCGGCGCGCGGCGGTTATCCGGAGCGCCGCATCGTCGCGCTCTTTCAGCCGCATCTCTATTCGCGGACGCGCGATTTCGCGCCGGAGTTCGCCGAATCATTGCGCGGCGCGGACGTCGCGTTCGTCGCGCCGGTCTACGCGGCACGCGAGAAGCCGATCGAAGGAATCTCGTCGCGCATGATCGCCGAGCGTTCGGAACACATCGAATTTCTCGACCGCAGCCACATCGAGATCATCAACGAATTGCGCCGCCGCCTGCAGCCGAACGATGTCTTCATCGCCATGGGCGCCGGCGACGTGCACGAAATCGCCGAAGCGCTCGTGCGTGGCGCGGACGAGGGGAGCAACTGATGTCGGCCGGTTACGACAGTACCTCGCCGCGCTTCTTCCGTCCGACCGACGTCGCGCGTCTTCGCCGCAATCAGCGGCGCATTCAGCTTCAACGATTCGCATCGATCGCGGGAAAGATCGTCATTGCCGGCGGCATCGTCATTGGATTGCTGCTCGCGTATCGCCACACGCAGGGCGACGCGCGATTCGCGGTGAAGGCGATCGAGATCGCCGGCGCTACGCACACGCCGCGCGCAGCGATCGACGCGGTCACGAATCAGTACATCGGCGCGAATCTTTTCCGCATCGATATCGCGAGGCTGCAGGCCGATTTGCGCCGTCTCGGCTGGGTGAAACGGATCGAGGCCGAGAAGAAACTGCCCAACACGCTGCGCATCCGCATCGTCGAGCGCGAACCCGCGGCACTCGCCGCCATCGGCGATCGCATGACGTACGTCGATGAAGACGGAGTCGCATTCGCGGAGCTGTCGCCGTCGGTTGGCGATACCGATCTGCCGCTCATCACCAACGCCTCGGGTGCGGAGCTCGCGCGCTGCGTTGCGCTCGTGCGCGAGTTGCGCGCGCGCGACCCGCAGATCTACTCGCGCATCTCCGAGGTCAGGCCGGTCGCGCCGAATGGATTCGCGCTTTTCGATCGCGAGCTCGGCGCGTTCGTCTATGCCGACGAAGGCGACCTCTCCGCAAAGTGGCGCGACCTTTACGCCGTCGCGCGCGCAGAGCACCTCGCCGCGCACGACATCGAATATGCCGACCTCCGTTTCGCCGGCCGCATCGTCGTCAAACCGGTCCACGTGGCGGCGCTCGCGCCCGTGGCGCCGCAGCAACCGATTGCAACGCAGATCACGAATTAGTCAGGAGACAGCGAATGCCGAAGACCGAAGAGAAATACATCGTCGCGCTCGACATCGGAACTTCCAAAGTGTGCGTGCTGGTGGGGGAAGTGACCGACCGCGGACAGATCGAGATCATCGGCAAAGGTACGTCGCCGATGAAAGGGACCCGGCGCGGCAACATCATCAACCTCGATCAGGCCATCGACGCGGTGAAGAAAGCCGTCGATGAGGCCGAGGTAATGGCGGGACTGCAGATCGAATCGGTGTATGTCGGCGTTGCGGGCGATCACATCCGCTCCGTCAATTCGCGCGGCGTCGTCTCGGTCACCGGCAAGCACCGCGAGATTTCGCGCGAAGACATCGACCGCGTCATCGAAGCGTCGAAGTCGATCAACGTTCCGGCGGAGCTGGAGTTGCTGCACGTCATTCCGCGGGAGTTCGTCGTCGATGGCCAGGACGGCATCCACGATCCGCTCGGCATGACGGCGGGCCGGCTGGAAGCGAACGTCCACATCGTCACCGGCGCGCGGACGCACAACCAGAACGTGCTGACTGCCGTGAACAAAGCGGGCATCGCCGTGCAGGAGCTCGTGCTCGAACAGCTCGCCGCGGCCGAGGCTGTGCTGACGCAGGACGAACGCGAGATGGGCGTACTGCTGATGGACATCGGCGCCGGCACGACCGATTACGCTGTCTTCCTCGAAGGCAACGTCGTGCACACGAACGTGTTGCCGGTCGGCGCCGGACATTTCACGAGCGACATCTCGGTCGTGCTGCGGACGCCGATGGAAGACGCGGAGCGGATCAAGAAGCGTTACGGCTGCGCGCTCGGATCGCTCGTGACCGAGGACGATCCGATCGAAGTGCCGACAGTCGGCGGACGCGCGCCGAAGATTCTTTCCAAGCACGAACTGACGAACATCCTCGAACCGCGTGCCGCGGAGATCGCGAAACTCGTTTACCGCGACATCGAAAAGGTCGGGCTGGACAAAGAAATCCGCAGCGGCGTGGTCGTCGTCGGCGGCGGCGCGGAGATGGATGGGATGGTGGAGATGGTCGAGCAGGTCTTCGATCAGCAGGCGCGCAAAGGCGTTCCGCGCGGACTGAGCGGCCTCTCCGACACCGTGGCCGGACCGGAGTGGGCGGCGGCGGCGGGGCTGCTGTTGTGGGGCTTCCGCGACCGGACGAAAGTACGCAAGCGTCCGCGGCGCGGCTTCGCGCGCATCGCCGATTCGTTCAAATCGCTTTTCACGCAGACGTAGAACTACAAATTTTGTTTGAATACGTCACAAATAATGGTTACTCTTCCTGGAGACGGTAAATGATCACATTTGATGAAAAACCTGGTGACGGCAGGCTGGCCGTGATGCTCGATGAGGAGCAGCTCGGCGCACGAATCAAAGTCATCGGCGTGGGCGGTGGTGGCGGGAATGCGGTCAACCGGATGATCCAGGCCGGGATCAAGGGCATCGAGTTCATGGTCGCGAACACCGATGTCCAGGCGATGCGCACGTCGCTCGCCCCCGTGAAACTGCAGATTGGCGGCAAGCTCACCAAAGGCCTCGGCGCAGGCGCCAATCCCGAGATCGGCAAGCAGGCCGCGCTCGAAGACACCGATCGCATTCTCGAAGCGCTCTCCGGCGCCGACATGATTTTCATCACCACCGGCATGGGCGGCGGCACCGGCACCGGTGCAGCGCCGATCATCGCCTCGCTGGCCGCGGAGCTCGGCGCGCTGACGGTGGCCGTAGTCACCAAGCCGTTCGGATTCGAAGGAAAGCGCCGCCGCATTCAGGCGGAGCAGGGCATCCGTTCGCTGCGCGAGACGGTGGACACCCTCATCACGATTCCGAACGAGCGGCTGCTGAATTTCGTCGAGCGCGCAACGTCACTCAACGAGGCCTTCACGATCGCCGACGACATCCTGCGCCAGGCGGTGCAGGGCATCTCCGATCTCATCACCGTCCCCGGCGAGATCAACCTCGACTTCGCCGACGTGAAGACGATCATGCACGGAATGGGGATGGCGCTCATGGGTACGGGCGTCAGTTCAGGCGAGCATCGCGCCGTTGAAGCCGCGCAGCGCGCCATCTCGTCGCCGCTGCTCGAAGAGGCGTCGATCGAAGGGGCGAAGGGCGTGCTGATCAACATTACCGGCGGCCCGGACATGACGCTGTTCGAAGTTCACGAGGCGGCGTCGATCATTCAGGAAGCGGCGGACGAGGAAGCGAACATCATCTTCGGCACGGTCATCGATCCGAGGATGGGCGACGAGGTCAAGGTCACGGTCATCGCCACCGGATTCGACTCGGCCACGAAGGGATTCCTGAACACGCGCGGCGAGCAGCTCTCATCAGGCCATGCGCGCGCGGCATCGAGCTCGGCGTCCGTTCCGTTCCGGCCGTTCGCGCCGAAGGAAATTGCAGCGCAGCATGAGGTTGCCCCGGAAACGCCGGCACCGCCACAGGTGGGATCGGAAGGAGAGATTTACGATCCGCCCTTTTTTCGCAAGGGCTTCAGCCGGCCCGACGGCTCCGGCGGCTTCGGGCCGATGGCGTCGAGCGATTTCGGCAATGACCTCGATATTCCGACGGTGATCCGCAATTTGAGCGACTAGCGTTTCCAACGCGGCGCGCCCCTCCTGCGCGCCGTACGCGATCCAGGGGAGAGGGACCCGGGATCAACTGCTCTGACGGGGCGCGGTTCTTCCACCGCGCCCCGTTTTTTCGTGCAAAACAAAAACGGCCGCCGGTTGCCCGGCGGCCGTTCGTTCCCGAGTGTGAGTTTGAATTACTTCTGTGCCGGTTGCTGCGCGGCTTCAAGCTTCGCAAGGCGATCGGTGAGCGCCTTGTTCTCGGCGGTCAGCTTCTGCACGGCCATCCAGAGAGCCATCTGGACGTCCTGGCCGTCGATGTGTTTGTCGTCGCCGCGTCCGAAGACGGTGTGGAAGTCTTC
>JBAVBF010000274.1:0-1943 GCA_049586115.1 Thermoanaerobaculia bacterium
CGACCTCTCCTTGACTGATACGGCCGCGTGAACATCGCCGGGCTGTCGAATACTCCGCGCCTATAATGAGTTCTTCCCCTGAAATCAGGTGATCAAAAACATGGTCAAACTACAACAGACAAAGAGCTGGACCTTCTCGTTGACACTGGCCGTCGCGCTCATCGGCGCGACGCTTTTCGGCGGATTCTATGGCAACCGCCTCTTCGGCGCGCCCGTGCAGAGCGACGTGCAGAAGCGGCTCAAAGAGTACACGGATCTTCTCGCCGCCGTAACCGCAAATGCGCCGGATGACGTCGGCTCCGACAAATTCGTCTACTCGTCGATCGACGGCATGCTGCGCACGCTCGATCCGCACACCTCCTTCCTCGAACCGAAGGAGTACGCGGACATGCAGGACCGCCAGAAGGGCTCGTTTTACGGCCTCGGCATCCTCGTGACCAAGCGCAACGATCAGGTCACCGTCATCACGCCGCTCGAAGGCACGCCCGCCGCGCGCCTCGGCATCCGCGCCGGCGACGTCATCTCCGAAGTCGAAGGAACTTCGACCGATGACCTGCCGCTCGACGACGTCGTCAAGCGTCTCAAAGGTCCGAAAGGGACTACGGTTCACATCAAGATCGTCCGCGTCGGGATGAAGGAGCCGATCCCGCTCTCGATCGTCCGGGCAGCAATCCCCACCAACTCGATTTCCAACGTGCTGATGCTGAAACCCGGCATCGGCTACATCCGCATCAAAGACTTCACCGCCACCACCGTTCGCGAGCTCGATGAAGCGATCGACAAACTCAAAGGGCAGGGGATGCAGAAGCTCGTCCTCGACCTTCGCCAGAATCCCGGCGGACTGCTCGACGCCGCCGTTGGCGTCTCCGATCACTTCCTCGACAAGGGGCAGATGATCGTCTACACCAAAGGCCGCACGCCCGATTCGGCGCAGGACTACCTCGCGCCCGGGAAGCATCAGCATCTCGACATGCCGATGGTGGTCGTCGTGAATCGCGGCAGCGCCTCGGCATCCGAAATCGTCGCCGGCGCGCTGCAGGATCACGACCGCGCCATCATCGTCGGCGAAACGAGCTGGGGCAAAGGTCTCGTGCAGAGCGTTTACACGCTGCAGTACAGCGCCGGCCTCGCGCTGACCACCTCGAAGTACTACACGCCCTCGGGTCGCAACATCCAGCGCGACTACAGCTCCTTCTACGACTACTACGTCGCCGACGAAAGCGATGATGGCAGCGCCTCGGAGATGCCGCTCAAGGACCGCAAGAAGTTCACGACCGTGACCGGCCGCATCGTCTACGGCGGCGGCGGAATCACGCCGGACATCTTCGTCAAGCCGGCGCCGCTCTCCCGTACCACGCAGCTCCTCGAAGTGCGCAGCGCGATCTTCAACTATGGCGTCGACTACGTCGCCAAGCATCCTGACGTGACCGAGGACGTCGCCATTACGCCGGCGGTCATGGAGGATTTCGTTTCATTCGCCAGCGGAAAGGACATCGCGCCGGTGGCCGACATCCGCGACGCGCTGCAGAAGCCGAACGACCGCAATTTCATCGAGCGTGCGCTGAAAGCGGAGATCATCGCCGCCAAATTCGGCTTCGACGCCTCGTATCCGTATCGTCTCCAGGGCGACAATCAGATCGCCAAAGCCATCGAAGTGCTGCCAGATTCGCAGAAGCTGGCCGAGAAGGCGGCCGCGATTCACAGCGCACCGAGTGCGAATTCGTCCGATGCCGGCTCGCGCGCCGCTCAGGCGCTGCCGCACGGAAAGTAATCAAAATCAAACGCATCCATGCAACGGCGAGCAGAGTAACTGCTCGCCGTTTTTCATCTGCGCCGCTACTTGCTACACATCAGTCGCGGTGCTAACGTGTCGCCGTTTTTGCGCTGGGAGATTTTCTAGTTATGCCTGATCTCGGAAAGAAGTACACCTGTTACAGCTGTCA
>JBAVBF010000275.1:0-3929 GCA_049586115.1 Thermoanaerobaculia bacterium
GGATACGCGTATCGCAATCTCAAGCTCGGCGTCTGCGACTACATCATCTGCGGTGGCGCCGACGCCACGATCACCGAGGCCGTCATGACCGGCTTCTGCATCATGCGCATCATTTCGAACACGCAGAATGAGGCGCCGGAAAAAGCGTCGCGTCCGTTTTCGAAGGACCGCGACGGCTTCGTGCTGGCCGAGGGCGCGTGGATGTTCGTGATGGAGCGCGAAGAAACGGCAAGGGCGCGCGGCGCGCACATTTATGCCGAAGTTGCGGGATACGGATCCACCTGCGACGCTTATCACCGCGTACGGCTCGACGAATCGGGCGAAGAACCGGCGCGCGCGATGACGCTGGCGATGAAGGATGCCGGCGTCGATCCAGCCGAGGTCGGCTACCTGAATTACCACGGCACATCGACCGATCTGAACGACCGCATCGAAACGCGCGCCGTGAAGCTGGCGTTCGGCGAACACGCGAAGAATCTTCCCGGTTCTGCCACCAAATCGATGATCGGACATCCGCAAGGCGCGTGCGGCGCGGCGGGCGTCGCGGCGACGCTGATGGCCTTTCGCGACGGCATCCTCCCGCCGACGATCAACCTCGACACTCCCGACCCCGACTGCGATCTCGACTACATCCCCGACCTCGGCCGCCGCGCCACGATCAACGCCGCGGTCTGCAACACGATCGCATTCGGCTCCAAGAACTCGGCGCTGGTATTGAAAAGAGTGGATTAACCCCGGGAACGCCGGCGTCTCGCCCGCAGTCTCGTGCGATTTGTGCGAAAAACTGCGGGCGGGACGCCCGCGCTCCCAGCCGAATTCCACTAATCTACTCATCCTATGCGTACCCTCATCGTTCGCTTCGTCGCTGCCGAGGATGGCTCTCCGATCGATGGCAGCGCGACCCTGCTGGCTGGGCGCTGGCGCACTGCCGTCGGCGTAAAACAGAAGCCGCTGCACGGCGGTCCCGAGGTCCGTTTCGAAGTGGACGATACGACCGTCGTGAACGAAGTGCTCGTCAGCAGCGCGCGACGTTTTTCGCATCACGAGCCGTGGCCGAAGTCGGATGTGCTCGAAGTCCGCCTGGAGAAATCCGCGGAGCTGATCCTCGCCGTCAATCATGACGAGGAGCGGTCGATCATGCTGCACGCCTCGGCCGGCCAGCATCTCGACGATTTCGTCCGCACGCTCGGCAAGGAGCCGCATGCGCTGCACTGCGGCCGTTCGTTGGATTGCACGCAACTGTTGCCGGGGCCGTACGTCATCGAGGTGTTCGATCGCGCGAAGCAATCGATCGCGAAACTTCCGGTCGATCTCGCCGCCTGGCGAACGACGTTCGTCGAGATCCCATGAAACGCGTCGTCACCGAGGAGCTGCTCGACGAGCACGACGCGCCGCGCGAGGACATGGAGCGCTCGCTGCGCGATCTGCGGCGCTTCAACCGCTGGGCAGGCGGGACGCGAACGTATCGCCGGTTTCTGCAGCGTTTGGCACCCGACGCGAAAATCGTCGTGGACCTCGGCGCGGGCACCGCGGACCTTCTCGACGCGCTGCCCGCGAACGTGCTGACGATCGGCGTCGATCTCAACATCAAGCATCTGCTCTACGAACGGAATCGCTCGCGGGCGATGCGCGTGGTGGCCGATGCGAATCAACTTCCGTTTCGCGATGGCTCCGTCGACGTGGTGACGTCGTCGCATTTCTTTCACCATTTCGAGCCGGAAGAGAACGCATCCATCCTCCGCGGCGCGTTGCGAATCGCACGCATCGGCGTGATGGCCAGCGACACGCGGCGAAACTGGCTGCCGTTCCTGTTCGTGAAATTGCTCGGCATCTTCCATCTCGTCGGCCGCATCACCGCGTACGACGCACCGGCCTCGGTCGCGCGCGGCTACACCGCGGATGAAGTGCGCAAGGTCGGCGAGATGACCGGCGCCGCGCGCGTAGAGGTGGCGACGATGATGCCGTTCCGCTTCGGGCTGCTGCTGTACAAACATCTGCGTTCATCTGCGTAGTCTGCGGATAAGGTTTCATCCGCTGATGACGCAGATTGACGCAGACGTGGCCATCGTCGGTGCCGGACCCGGCGGCTCGACGCTTGCCGCGTTGCTCGCGCGGCGCGGACTCTCCGTCGCGCTCATCGATCGCGACTCGTTTCCTCGCGACAAACTCTGCGGCGAGTTTCTTTCCTACGACGCGCTGCCGATCGTCGACGCGCTCGGCGTCGATCTCGATGGCGCGCCGGAGATCACGAGCTGCCGCGTGGTCGGACGCAATCGCACGTACGCCTTCGATTTCCCCCATCCCGCGCGCGGCGTTTCGCGCATGTTCCTCGACGCCGCGCTGCATCGCTGCGCGATCGACAGCGGCGCGCAGACGATCGCGGCGACGGCGACCGCCGTCTCGCGCGACGGCGTCACCTTCGACGGCGGCAGCATTCGCGCTCGCGTCGTCGCCGGCGCATGGGGACGCTGGGGACGTTTCGATCAACAACTCGGACGCGCTTTCGTCCGCGACCGCTCGCACCGCAACTTCGGATTCAAACGGCACTACCGCGGCACGGGCGCGCAAGGCGTCATCGAGCTTTACTCCTTCGCCCGCGGCTACCTCGGCGTAAACGACGTCGAGAACGGCATCACCAACATCTGCGGGCTCGCGCACGCCAGCCGCTTGCAGGGACACAAGGGACGCTGGGACGCCTTCGTCGAAACGATTCGCGCCGAGGAGCGTCCGCTGGAGTCGATGTACGCGAGGTATGCGCCGGCGCAGGACGGCTTCCTCTCCTCGGAGCCGGTCATCTTCCGCGCGCGCTCCGCCGTCGAGGAGGGCATCTTCATGATCGGTGACGCGTCCGGCGTCATCGATCCGCTGACCGGCAACGGAATGGCGATGGCGATGCAGTCCGCGGTCGTCGCGGCGTCGTTCATCAGCGAGGCTCTTGCAAACCGCGATCGCGCAGAAAACGGATATCGAGCTCGTCACGCCGAACTGTTCGGGCCGCGCATCGCCTGGAGCCGCCGCGCCGCGTTCTTCCTGTCCCGTCCCGCGCTGCTCGATGCCGCGCTACGCATTCATCCGAGAAACGCAGGCGAGTTTTTCCTGCGCAAGACACGAGCGGATCGGGATGCGATCGCGAAACTGTTGAGCGGTCATTAATTCCGGCTCGGGTCTCCGCCATGCCGGAACGGCGCGAGGAACTGCAGGTTCTCGATGCGTCCCTGCAACTCGTCGCCGACTTCCTCGGCGCGCGCGACCAGGTCGTCGGTTTCGAGCAGCCGCTGTTTTTCGGCGACGTCGAGCGTGAGCGACATGATCAGCGCGTTCGTCAGCGCTTCCAGACCGACTGACGCGATCTCCGGCACCGCGCCCTGCTCCGGGAGGTAGCGCAGGTACTGCTGCGACAACTCCGTCAGCCACAGGCGTTGCGCGTACGCGGCGCTGGCGTCGCCCTCGACCTGCGGCTGCGCGACCACGCGCGCGACGCGGTACGGCTCGCGCGAGACTTCATCGATGATGCGGAAACGCGTCTCACCGTGCACGAGGATGTTGTAGCGGCCGTCGTCCAGCGTCACCGTCTGCTCGACCTGCGCGACCGTTCCGCACGCGTACACCGGCGGCGCGCCGAAGTAGCCGCTTTCGAATCCCGGGCGCAGCAACACGATTCCGAAGCGTTGGTCCGTAGCGATGACGTCCGCGATGAGCTGCCGGTAGCGCGACTCGAACACATGCAGCGGCAGCCGCGTCTGCGGAAAAAAGACGAGGTTCGGCAGCGGAAACAGCGGCAGAAGAAACTCGCCTTCGGAGAGTGAGGTCATAGCGGAAGGTGCATCGCGATTCTATCGCCCTGGGATTTGTCATCCAGAGCCGCCGAAGCCGTGGAGCGCGAAGCGCGGAAGCGGCGCAGGACGGCGAAGGATCTCAAGATGCGCGAT
>JBAVBF010000276.1:0-2995 GCA_049586115.1 Thermoanaerobaculia bacterium
CACGCTCGGAACGGCTGCTCGCGATGGTGATCGCCGCGGTGACGCTGGTGATGCGGGCGGTCGCGTTTTTCCACTACCGCTTCGACTCCGATGAGCCGCAGCACCTCCATGTGGTGTGGGGATGGACGGCCGGGCTGGTGCAGTATCGCGACGTCTTCGACAACCATGCGCCGCTGTTTCACATGGCCATGGCGCCGCTGCTGCGCGTCCTCGGCGAGCGGCCGGACATCCTGCTCTTCATGCGCGCGCCAATGGTCGTGCTCTGGATCATCGTCAGCGCCGCGGCGTTCCTCATCGCGAAGCGTTTGTACGGCGATCGGATCGCGATCTGGTCGGTGCTGCTGCTGAACGTCCTGCCGCCGTTCTTTCTGAAATCGCTCGAGTTCCGCACCGACAATCTCTGGAACGCCTGCTGGATGGTGGGCGTGCTGATGCTGGTGGACGCGTCGCCCGATCCCGGCAAGAAAGCCTCGCGATACCAGCACCTCTTCCTCGGCGGCGTGCTGTTCGGCTGCGCGCTTTCGATTTCGCTGAAAACGTCGCTGCTTCTCTTTTCGCTGGCCGCGGCGGCAATCGTGACGTGGATCGCCAGAATCCGAGGAAGAGGTACATCGCCGTTCGGCGGGCGCGATGTGGCGTTGGTCTCGGGCGGGTTCGTGATCATCCCGGCTCTCATCGTGACGTACTTCATCGCGATCGGCGTGTGGTCGAACTTTGTCTACTGCGCGTTCCGTTTCAACGGGCTCGTCGCACTCACGCGATCGCCGCTTTTGGTGTGGACGCCGCGGGTGCTCTTCGTGCCGCTGATCATCATCGCCTTGCGCATCGCGTGGCGGTACCGGACGACGACGACAAATGGGCGCTTCTTCTTCGCGCTGGCCACGACGATCTTCTTCGCAACACTTTGCGGATTCTGGATCCTCATCTCGCCGCGCGACTTTCTTCCGTTTCTTCCGTTCGCATCGATGTTCACCGTCGCGGCGCTGGCGCGGCATCGACGCTTCATGACGAATATCGCCGTGCTGATGGTCGTCTGCCTTCTCGGCGTCGGCTACTACGCGCAGTGGCTGACCAATCGCACACGCGAGTTCATCACCATGGAGCGGCAGGTGCTGAACCTCACGCGGCCGGGCGAGCCGGTGATGGATTACAAGGGCGAGACGATTTACCGGCGCAGGCCGTACTACTTCATCCTCGAATTCATCACGCGCAACGCGATTCTGCACGGCCTCATCCCCGATACCGTGGCCGACGATCTCGTGCGGGGCGGATGTCACGTGGCGCAGGCGGATGGATCGCAGTGGCCGGACCGTGCGCGCACCTTTATGGATGCGAACTTTCTCAACCTCGGGCGGCTTCGTGCGTCGGGTCAGTGGCTGGCGCCAGACGGCTCGTTCACCATCGCCATTCCCGGTGAGTACGTCATCCTCCGCAAGGACGGTCAGGCCGGCGGCCTTCTCGACGGTTCTCCCTATCGCGGTGCGCGGCCGCTGGCCGCGGGTGTGCACAAGTTCACCGGTGCGCGGGCAGACCAACGGCTCGCTTGTTTGTGGGCTCCGGCGTTCGCGCGCGGCTTCTCGCCGTTCCGCTTGCGCGACCTCGATTTCTGATGGACCTCAACCGCACGCTCGTCATCGCGCCGCATCCGGATGATGAATCGATCGCCGCCGGCGGACTGCTGCAGCGCGCGATCGCGGCGGGCGGCGAGGTACGCGTCATCGTCGTCACCGACGGCGACAACAATCCGTGGCCGATTCGGTATCTGAAAAAGAAGGTGCACATCAATGATGCTGACCGCGCCGAATGGGGCGCTCTGCGCCGCGAGGAATCACGCCGTGCGCTGGCGACTCTCGGCGTGCCCGTCACCGCATCAACGTTCCTCGGCTTTCCTGACCGGCTCCTGACGACGATGGCGCGACGAGGCGATCTGCGCGTTCGCGACGCGATCGCGGAGTCGATCGAATCGTTTGCGCCGTCGCTGCTCGTCGTCCCCTCGGCGTTCGATCTCCATCCCGATCATCGCGCCATCGGTTGGTTCGCGCACTACGTTGCGAAGGCATCCAACATCGTCACGTACGTCATTCACGGACATCCACCGCATGCGCGGCTCTCCTTTCGGCTCGATCTGAATGCCGAGGAGGCGGGGCGAAAGCGGGAAGCGATCGAGCGTCATCAATCGCAGCTGGTGTTGAGCCGGACGCGATTCCTGTCGTATGCGCGTCCGGTCGAAGAGTTCTTTCAGCCGGAGTTCGACATCGCGCGCCTTGATTCGCGCGTACGCGATTGGAGCTGCGCGATGAAGCACGCCGCGCGCGTGGTGACGCGGCGGGGATGCACGTAACGCGCTACGTGTACAAACCGCCGCTCACGTTCAGCACGGTGCCGGTGATGTAGCCCGCTTGTTCCGAGGCGAGGAAGGCGACGGCATAAGCAATGTCGTCGGGCGTGCCGAGACGGTGAAGAGCGATGCGGCCTTCGAGGGATTTGCGGGCCTCGTCGGTCATCGCATCCGTCATCGCGGTCTGGATGAATCCAGGCGCGATCGCATTCACCGTCACGTTGCGTGATCCGATTTCGAGCGCCAGCGATTTCGTGAAGCCGATCAGCGCGGCTTTCGACGCGGCGTAATTCACCTGGCCCGGATTGCCGGAGAGGCCGACGACCGAGGAGATGTTGATCACGCGGCCCCAGCGCGCGCGGATCATCTTCTTCACCACTTCCTGCGTGATGTGAAACGCGGAATCGAGGTTGGTGCGCAGCACGCTCGTCCACGCTTCCGCCTTCATGCGAATGAAAAGATCGTCGTCGGTGATGCCGGCGTTGTTGACGAGGATATCGATCGGCTGCTGTTCGATGAGCGCCTTCATGCGGTCGCGAACATCGTCGCTGGTGATGTCGAGCTGCACGGCGCGGGCACTGCCGCCCGCATCATTGATCGATGCCGCGACGCGGTCGACCTGCTCGAGATTGCGCGCGGCGCAGAGCACCAGCGCGC
>JBAVBF010000277.1:0-9664 GCA_049586115.1 Thermoanaerobaculia bacterium
CTTCACCCGTTCGTCGCCCGACTTGCCGAGCGCTTCGATGGCGGCGATGCGGACCGGCGGAAGATCGTGGTCGAGGTGGTGCACGAGCGGCTCGATGGCGTCGGGATGCCGATATTCGCCGAGCGCCTGCGCGGCCGCGGTGCGAATCCAGATGTCCGAATCTTCGAGCGACGAGATCAGCGGCTCGAGTCCCTGCGCCGGACGATGGCGGACGATCGCATTGATCGCCGCCAGCCGCACGGACGTTGCCTCATCGGCGAGCGAGAGCACGAGCGCGTCGGCGAAACGTTCCTCGCTGAACATCCCCATCAGCGAGACCGCTTTCTGCCGGATCACCGGATCGCTCTCTTTCGACGCCAGCAGCAGTTCGTCGTGATACCCCTCGCCCTGGATGTTGACGAAGACCGAGAGCGAGTTGAGCTTCATCGGCACCGACGGGTTCTGGAGCAGGCGCCGGATCTTCGAAAGCACCTGCGGCTTGATCTCCGGAAACGCCGTCACCATCGCGGAGATCGCATTCACCGCGGCCTGCTGCGACGCCACGTCGGCGTCATCGAGCTTGGCCAGCAGGTAATCCGCCGATCGCGGATCGACGATCTCGCCAAGCGTCTCGATGGCCAGGCGGCGGATCATCGGATTTTCGTGATCGAGCAGTGGCAGGATGTTCGGCCCGGCGTCGCTGCCGCCGATCACGTTCAGCACGCGCAGCAGCAGCGCGATGATCTCGTCCTCTTCCGCCGTGCGCAGCGCTTCGAGAATGGCCGGCACGGCATTCGGACCGAAATCGATCAGCGCCTGAGCTGCAGTCTCCGCCGAGTCGGGATGCTCGAGGCAGGTCATCAGCACCGGCAGCGCGCGCTCGTCGCCCGACCAGCCGAGAAACTTGAGGATGAACGTCTTCACATCGCGCTTCGGCGTCGCGTGCAGATGCTCGATCAGCGGATCGATTTTCGATTCCGGGAACGACTCGCGGAACTTGCGCTGGATCAGCAGCCGCTCCGTCTGCTCCACGATCTTCGGCTTGCTCGTTTCCGCGATCCGCACCAGCGCGCGCAACGCCGTCAGGTTCAGCTTCTCGTCGCCAGCAATGATCTTCAGCAGGAACGAGACCGTGCCGACGTCGGCGATCTTGCCGACCGCTTCGAGCACCGGCTTGCGCAGCGATTTCTCCTTGTACAGCGGCAGAATCGCGGGCAACGCCGCGCGGTCGCCAATCTCGCCGAGCGCTTCGATGGCGTGGAACTTCAGCCACAGATCCTCGCGCTGCAGGACCCGCAACAAATGCGGCAGCGCGGCCGCGTCGCGATATTTGCCGAGCGACGAGACGATCGACGACGACACATTGATGTCCGGCTCCCCTTCCAGCGTTTCGACGAGGATGTCGAAGGCATCGCCGCTGCGAAGATCGCCGAGGAGATTGACGAGCGACAGGCGGACGTCGACGTCGCGTTCGATGCGCAGCCGATCGACGATCGGAATGATCGCGTCCTCACCGATCCTGATCAGCGCCTCGGTGGCGGAATTGCGCTTGCCCGCGTTCTCGGCGTCGGCCAATGAATCGAGCAATCCCGTGACGACCTCGGGTTGCGGATCGCGCACGAAGCCGTCGACGATGGTCTTGCGCACGCGCCAGTCTTTGTCGCCGAGGAGCTCGAACATCAGCGGATAGTCGCGGTCGTCGACCATGTGCGCGACCAGATACGCCGCCTTCTGACGCGCATCAGGATCGGCGGAACGCGCCTGTTCGATGAGAAGCGGGTCGGCGTTCATTCGTCCGTCCCTGTCATCAGCCTTCCCATCTCCTCGCGCTTCATGCGTACGAACTGTTGCAGCGTCTCGGAAAAAATCTCTGTGTTCTGGCGCACGCGCAACGGCACGCGCGAATCGTAGTAGTTGCGCCCTTCGCCGATTTCCGTTTTCAGGACGTCGAAGAAGTTGTCGTCGCGGATGCCGGCTTCCACCTTGCCGGGATGGTAGATGACGATGTCGCTGAGAATGAGCCGCGCCAGCCGCCGCGCTTCGTCGTACTCCTTCGGCTCGACCGGCAACTCCTCCGTATGCCCGACCTCGGGGAAAAGTTTCCGGATGATCTGCCGGAACTCTTTCTCCGGAATCTGCTCTTCGATGTATTCGTCCGCGCCGTACAGATTTGTCGGATTCGCGCGAAAGCGATTGGCGCGAAACAGCGCGCCGATGAGGATGACGCGCGTGTTTGCGAGCGACGGATCGGCGCGGATGTCTTCCGTCACTTCCACGCCGAGGCGTTCCTTGAGATAGACGTTGACGATGGCCAGATCGGCGCGGGAACGGCGGATGAACTCCAGCGCCGGCTCGCCGGTCTCGAAGATCGTCACGTCAAATCCGAGGCGGCGAAGATGCTCGGCGAGGAAGGCGCGGAACGGGCGCGGCTCGTCGGCGATAACGGCGATGCGGCGGCTCTTCGGCAGCGGCGTGTTCTGCAGCGTTGGCGGGCGCTCATCCGTCTTCGGCGTCGTCGCGGCCGGCGACGCGGCGGGCTTGAGCACCATCTGATTGCTGCACGACGGGCACGCCACGCGGACCGCGCGGGTCAACGGCTCGGGAATCGCCGCGCGAAAGCGCGCGCCACATTGCTTGCAGGTGAGATCCATGGGTCGGTCAGGAGCAGGTCAGGCCAGTAGCTTGTCCAAATCGAGCAGGATCGTCAACGCGTTCGTATGACGGAAGACGCCGCGCACGGCCTCGGTCAGCTCACTCGAATGGACGACGGGATGCGGCTCGACGGCGGCGGAGTCTACTTTGAGCACGCGCAGGACGCGATCGACTTCGAAGCCGAGGATCTCGCCGGCACGCTCGACGACGATGACGCGCGTGTCGTTCCCGGCGGCCGCCGGCGGATGTCCCAGCTTGCGGCGGACGTCGATGACCGTGACGATCGTCCCGCGCAGCGAGATGATCCCGACGATGGTCGGATCGGCATTCGGAACCTGCGTGGCCGCGCGCGGCGTGATGATCTCGACGAGATGCTCGATCGAAACCGCGTACTGCTCGCCGGCGATGGTGAACGTGAGCAGCTCGACCTGATCCGCCGAGTTGGTTTCTTCTTCGCGCTCGAAAAAGCCCTCGCGGCGCTGGCCGGCGGTGGCTTTGAATTGTTCGAGTTTGTTGGACGCGGGGGTGGGGAGTGGGGGGTGGGGGGTGGGAGCTGGGATTGGTGTCTCCGGCTGCTCCGCGGCCGTTGGTATAGAAGATACGGCGGCATCGGTCACGATCCGTTTGCCGCGCGCCTTCGGCACTGGCGGAGTCGTGACGGCATCAGCCGGGTTCTGCTCCGACTCCCCACTTCCCACACCCAACACCCGCTTCGCTTTCTTCCGAATCTTGACCAGATCAACCATGAACGTGGTCGATCCTCTCATCTTTCGGCGGCGCGTCGCGAAGACGATGCTCGCGGGCGGCGGCGGAGATGCGCGATGCGTCGATCGTCCCGGCGTCGTCGCCGAAGGCGTCGAGCAGCGCGGTGGTGGCGAGCGTATTGAGCACGCGCGGGATACCGCCGCTGATGGCATGCATGGCGCGGACAGCGTCCTCGGTGAACGGATTCCGCGAGCCGCCAGCGACGCGGATGCGGTGCTCGATGTAGTTGATCGTTTCATCGAGCGTGAGCGGGCCGAGGCGATAGCGCATTCCGATGCGCTGCCGGAGCGGCGCGTAGTGCGCGCGTTCGAGACGCGTCTCGAGCTCCGGCTGGCCGATGAGCAAGACGGAGAGCAGGTTCTGATCGTCGAGCTGAAAGTTGGTCAGCAGCCGGATCTCGTCGAACGTCGACTTCGTTGGAATGAGCTGCGCCTCGTCGATGATCAGCACCGGCTCGCGTCCGGCTTCGTAAAGCTCGAAGAGTTTGGTGTGAATCTGATCGAGCAATTCGTTGCGAAAACGCGCCGGCTGGATTCCAAGCCCCGAGGCGATGGAGCGGAGGAGTTGGGTTGGGGTGAGGCGCGGATTGATCAGCAGGATCACCGGCCGCGCGTCGCCGATACGGTCGATGAGCGCGCGCGACAGCGTGGTTTTCCCCGATCCGATCTCGCCGACCAGCAGCGACAGCTCCTTCTCCTCGACCGCGTACTCCAGCCGCGCCAGCGCCTCGCCATGCTGGGCGCTTTCGTACAGAAATCCCGGATCGGGCGTTTTGCCGAAGGGCTTTGCGGTGAGGCCGAAGAATTCTTCGAACATGACGGTCTACTGATTCACACCAGAACTCCCGCCCGCATCTCCCTCGCCGCGCCGCCGAATGCATCGATCAGCGTCCCGACGTCGATCACCAGCACGATCTCTCCTTCGCCGACTTCCGTCGCGCCGGCGATGCCCGGAATCGTCTTGAGCCGCTCGCCGATCGACTTGATCACCACTTCCTGCTGGCGCACGAGTGCGTCAACGAGAATGCCGGCCACTTTTTCGCCGGAGCGGGTGACGACCACGAACCACTTCGCGTCGGGACCTTCGTCGCGGTCGCCGTCGAGCCGGAAGGCGTCGGCGAGGCGCAGCAGCGGGAGCGTGAAATCGCGCAGCGTGAAGACCTCGCGGCGTTCGACCGTACGGATGTCGCGCGAATAGATGCGCAGCGATTCTTCGACCGAGGTCAGCGGAATCGCGAATTGTTCGCCTGCCGCGCGGACGACCAGCGCCTGGATGATCGCCAGCGTGATCGGCAACATGATCCGGAACGTCGTCCCCTCGCCGGGGACGGAAAGGATGTCGATCGAGCCTTTCAACTCCTGCAGATTCTTCTTGACGACGTCGAGCCCGACGCCGCGGCCGGAAATCTCGCTCACCGCGGCGGCGGTCGAGAAGCCGGGCGTGAAGAGCATTTCGTACGCGCGCTGCTGGTCGAACGGATCGTGCTGCGCGATCAGATTGCGCTTCACCGCCGACTTGCGCACCAGCTCCGGATCGATGCCGCGGCCGTCGTCGGTGACGTCCAGCACGACGGAATTGCCCTGCTGATACGCGTTGAGCGTGACCTTCCCGATCGGATTCTTCCCCTTCGCCACCCGCTCGTCCGCCGGTTCGATGCCGTGATCGAGCGCGTTGCGGATGATGTGCATCAGCGGATCGGTCAGCTCTTCGACCATGACCTTGTCGAGCTCCGTGTCTTCGCCGCGCAGCACCAGCTCGATCTCTTTGCCCAATTCGCGCGCGACTTTGCGCACCGTCCGCGAGAGCTTGGCGTAGATCTGTCCGACCGGAACCATGCGCGTCTCGATGACCGACTTCTGCAGCTCGTTGAGCTTGCGGTCGAGATTGCGGGCGATCTTGGTCAGCTCGTGCGCGGTGAGCCGGGCCTGCTGCAGCGCCTCGCCCTGGTGCAGCGAACGCGTGAGCGAATCGAGCTGCGTTTTTTCGATGATCAACTCGCCGACGATGTTCATGACGTGATCGAGCTTGCTGATGTCGACGCGTACCGTCTGCGAGATCGATCGCAGCGATTGCTCTTCCTCCGCGATCTCAACGTCGCCGGCCGGTGCTCCCTCTTTCCGCAGCGAGGTCACCTTCCCCTCGGGCACCAGAACGCTGACGGCGTCGGCGTCGAGGATCGATCCGTAGAGCAGCCGGAAGGCGATGCCCGATCCGCCGCTGCTGTCGATGGCCGGCAGCGTGGAGATCACCTCGCCCGAGGCTCCGAGCACCTCGGTCAGCGCACGCAGCTTTTCGTCGAAGTCGCTGAAATCGAAGCGCACCTCGACCGCCAGGATCTGCTTCCGCGCCCGCACGTTTTCCTGCAGGCGATGCTCTTCGTATTCGGTCAGCGACTTCCGCGTCTGCTCGTCGAGCGTCAACTCGCCGAATGGATTCTCGTGCACCCGCGCCGGCTGATTCGTAACCAGTTGATGGATGCGCCGCGTGAGTCCGGTGACGTCGATCAGCGCGCTGACCGATGGATCGTTGATGGAGATGACCTGCCGGTTCAGCGAGTCGATGGCGTCGTAGAGGAGGTCGATCAGATCCTTCGTGATCTCGATCTTGCCCATGCGCAGCCGGTCGAGCATGTCCTCGAGACTGTGTGCGAGCTCGGAGATTTCGCCGAAGCCGAGCATGCCCGCGAGGCCTTTGAGCGAGTGCACTTCCCGGAAGATTTTGTTGATGACCTCGGGGCGCACATCCCTTCCCTGCGCTTCGAATTCGACCAGGTCGCGCGAGAGCGTGTCGAGCAACTCCTCCGCTTCGCCGGTGAATTCGTCCCGAGCCCGATCGTCTTCCTTGGACATTCAGGGCATTGTAGCGGGTGAGATGATTGCTGATTAACGATGCCCTCGCCGTGGCACTACCTCTCCCGCGCGCCTATGAAGTTCCGCAAGGTCTTCCTGCCCAGCCGCGCCGAGCGGCTGCACATCGGTTCCGGACCGCAGAGCCTCAGCGGCTGGGTGAATGTCGACATCGTCCGTTATCCCGGCGTCGATCGCATCCTCGACGTTCGCAAAGGATTGCCGTTCAAAGACGTACGGTTCATTTTCGCCGAGCACTTCATCGAGCACCTCGACCTCAACGACGCGATGTACCTTTTCCTGGAGTGCCGGCGCGTGCTGCGCGATGACGGCGTGCTGCGTCTCTCGACGCCGAATCTCGATTGGGTCTGGGCAACGCACTACGGCGCGGCGGCGGGCAGCGACGAAGCGGTCCGCGATTGCTTCAGACTAAATGGCGCTTTTCGCGGCTGGGGACATCGATTTCTCTACAACGAAGCCACGCTCCGCTCGTTGCTCCTCGATGCCGGCTTCGGGGACGTGGTCCGCCGCGAGTACGGTGAAAGCACGTACCCGGAACTGCGCGGGATCGAGCGTCACGAGCGGTCAAGCGACTTCAAAGGACTCGCCGACATCCTCGTCGTCGAGGCTTCCGGCCGAGGCCGCGAAGCGCCGGCGTATCTCAAAGAGCCGCAACGCGACTTCTTTCACAAGCTCGGCGCCGCCTGAGCACATTGCGGCATTGCGGCTGGCGTTGTACCGTCCCGCGTTCATGGCGGCGCAGCTCATCGACGGCAAAGCGGTAGCGAAAACGATCGAAGCGGAGGTCGTCGCCGCGATCGCATCCCTCGGCATCGCGCCCGGACTCGTAGCCGTTCGCGTCGGCAACGATCCAGCCTCCGAGGTGTACGTGCGCAGCAAAGCGAAAAAGGCGCGCGAGTTGGGGCTTCGCGGCGATGAATTGATCCTGCCGGAAGCGACCAGCGAAGCGGAACTGCTCGCGCACATCGATCGCCTCAATCACGACGACGCCGTCGATGGAATCCTCGTTCAGCTTCCGCTGCCGCCGCAGATCGATGCGAAAAAGGTGATCGACGCGATCGATCCCTCGAAAGACGTAGACGGCTTTCATCCGATCAACGTCGGCAAGCTGCACCTCGGCCGTCCGACTCTTGCGCCGTGCACTCCCGCCGGCGTGATCCGGCTGATCGAATCGACCGGCGTGGCAATCGCCGGCAGCAACGCGGTGGTGATCGGACGCAGCGACATCGTCGGCAAACCGATGGCCGCGCTGCTCCTCCAGCGAAATGCGACGGTGACGATCGCGCACTCGCGCACGCGCGACCTGCCCTCGGTCGTGCGAACCGCCGACATCGTCGTCGCCGCCGTCGGCAGGCCGCTGCTGGTGACGCGCGAGATGGTGAAGCCGGGCGCCATCGTCATCGACGTCGGCATGAACCGTCTCGCCACCTCGGACGCGGATGTCGTCGCGCATGACGAAGAGAAATCGCGTCTGCTGGCAAAGAACGGGACCGTGCTCGTCGGCGACGTCGACTTCGCGCGCGTTCGCGACGTGGCGGGCTGGATCACGCCCGTTCCCGGCGGCGTCGGTCCGATGACGATCGCCATGCTGATGCGCAACACGGTGACCGCGGCGCAGTGGCGGCGGCGATGATCCTCCGCACCGGCCTGACCGGCGGCATCGCCAGCGGCAAATCGACGATCGCGCGCATCTTCGCAACCCTCGGCTGCATCACCGTCGACGCCGACCGGATCGTGGCGCACCTCTACCAGCCAGGCGAAGCAGGACACGAAGCGATCGTGCGCACGTACGGCTCCGGAATCCTTCTGCCGGACGGCGCGATCGACCGCCGCAAGCTCGCTGACGTTGCTCTCGCCACCGACGAGTCGGCAAAGGCGCTGAACGCGCTCATTCATCCGCTCGTCATCGCCGAGGAATTGCGGATGATGGACGAAGAGACGCGTGACGTTGGCGATCGCATCGTGATGGTCGAGGCAACGCTGCTCATTGAGGCGGGCGGCAAAGAGCGCTACGACCGCATCGTCATCATCGACGTCGATCCGGAGACGCAGCTCGCCCGCGCGATCGCTCGCGGCATGACCCGCGAGGACGCGGAGCGCCGCATTGCCCGTCAAATGCCGCGCGAGGAACGCCTTCGCTACGCCGACTACGTCATCGACAACAGCGGCGATTCGCGGCAAGCCGAGGCGGAGACTCGACGCGTGTTCGGGTTGTTGCAGCGCGATCTGGGTAAGTGACTAAGAGGACGGGTTCGCGCGGGGAACGCGGAGGGGCGGAGAAAAACAACGCCCCGCCGGGTGGCGGGGCGTTGGAAACGAGTTAGTGCTTCTTGGTCGTCGTCTTCGTGGTGGTCGAGGTCGTGGCGGTCGTGCCCGTCGCGGATGTGGCGGTGGCTGCCGGCGCGGGGGTTCCGGTCGTATCGGTCGACATCGTGTCCGTGGCGCTGGTCATCGTGCTGCCGGTGCTCGACGTGTCGGTGGACATCGTGCCGGTCGTGCCGGTCATCGAGGTGTCGGTGCTCATCGTGGTCGAGCTGGTCGACGAGCTGTCAGTAGCGACAACGCCGGTGTCGGTCACGTTGTTGTTGTTCGTCTCGCTCTTGCAGGCGAAGCCGAAGACGGTCAGGGCCAGGATGGTGATCAGGATCAGGGTCTTCTTCATTTGTTCTTTTCCTCTCAGATGGTTGCTTGTGAATCGGTTGCTGCGACATGAAGTGCGATGTCGGATTTCTGGGAGTGCCTGCCTCACCTCCTTCGCATCTGCCGAAATTCTGAAACTCGCTGCGGGGCACGGCGCCTCGCAGGTGGGATCGTTTTCAGGGGCGGATGAAAGTCAGCAAGAGAGGTGCCACGGAAGCGGCCGCAACAAAGACGCCCCGCCGAACTGCGGCGGGGCGTCTCGAAACTGCGAATCGATGATCAGTGCTTCTTGGTGGACGACGTGGTGGTCGTGCCGGTGGTGCCCGAGGTCGTCGTGGCGGTCGTGCCGGTGGTCGACGTAGCCGTCGTCGACGTCATCGCCGTGCCCGAGGTGTCGCTCATCGTGCCGGCCGGCATGGCCGAGGTGGCCGTCGTGCCGGTCGTGTCGGTCGCCATCGTGCCGGTGGTGCTGGCAGTGTCGGTCGCCATCGTCGACGCGGTGTCAGTGGCAGCCGCGCTCGTGTCGGTGTTGTTGTTGTTGGTTTCGCTCTTACAGGCGAAGCCGAAGACGCTCAGCGCGAGAACCGTGACGAGAACCAGAAGTTTCTTGCTCATAATGTTTTTTCCTCTCGATAGATGTGTTGTTGTTGGGAAGTCGGGTTGGTTGAAAAGAGTGCCTGCTCACCCCCCTTGGCAATCGAATTGAATGGCTCCTGCGAAGCGGCTGCTTCGCAACCTGGGATTCGGAATCGGATTTCTAC
>JBAVBF010000278.1:0-1606 GCA_049586115.1 Thermoanaerobaculia bacterium
CGCACTCGCGCACGACTACTACGAATGGCAGAAGAAGGAGTATCCGGTCAGCGCGAGCGATCAGGGATTCCACGCTGCCGACGACAAGCTCGACGACTTCTCGCCCGCCGCCACCGCGCGCAACGCCGCGCACGTTCGCGCGTTGCTCGACCGCGTCCGCGCCGCCGACGTCAGCGGCTGGGCGAAGGACGACGTCATCGACTGGCTGCTCTTCCGCTCGCAACTGGAGGGCGCCGACTTCCCGGAGCGAGTGCTGAAACCGGAGGAGGCCGATCCGCAGGTTTACGTTGGAGAGGCGAGCAACGCCATCTTCTCGCTGTTGAAGAAGGACTACGCGCCGGCGAAGACGCGCGCGCTCGCGGCAACCGCGCGGCTCAAAGCGATGCCGGCGATGATCGAGCAGGCCAAAACGAATCTGAAGAATCCCGTTCGATTGTTTTCGCAGCTGGCCATCGATTCCGCGCGTTCCATCGATCCGCTTTTTTCGACGAGTCTCATGACGATCGCCGGCGATCTGTCGGCCGATGAGCGCACCTCGCTCGATGCCGCGCGCGAAGAAGCGATCGATTCGATCCACGGCTTCGCCGACTGGCTGGAGAAGCGTTTGCCGCAGATGACGGCGTGGAAGCCGATGGGGGAAGCCAACTACAACTACATGCTCCGCCACATCCTCCTTCTGCCGATGGATTCGCGCGACGTCGCGCACCTCGGCGAGGTCGAGCTTGGACGCTACCGCGCGCTCGAGGCGATGCTCACCGATCCGTCGATGGCCGATCCGAATCCGGCGCGCGTGAAGAACATCCCGCCCGATCAGCAGGCCTTCCTCGCCGCGTACGAAAGCCGCGAGCAGGAGATGATCGACTTCCTCAAAGCCCGCAACCTCGTCACGCTGCCGCCATACCTCGGCGCGTTCCAGATCCGGCAGCTCCCCGAGGCGTTCAAGCCGACCAGTCCGGGGGGATTTATGAATCCGCCGGGGATCTATGACGCCGACAACGGCGGCTTCTACTTCATCCCGACGTACAACCCGCAGAGCAAGAATTTTTACATCCGCGCGGCCATCGAAGATCCGCGGCCGATCCTCGGGCACGAAGGGATTCCGGGACATTTTCTGCAGCTCTCGATTGCCAACCATCTCGACAACGAAATCCGCCGGCATCACGGCGAGAACGTTTTCGTCGAAGGGTGGGCGCTCTACGGCGAAGAGATGCTCGTGCGCGAGGGGATGTATCCGCCCGATTCCGCTGGCGCCGCGCAGGTTCTGCGCCTTTCGCGGTATCGCGCCGCGCGCATCGGCGTCGACGTCAACCTGCACACCGGCCGCTGGTCATTCGAGCAGGGCGTGAACTACTTCATGGACGGCGGGGGACTCGATAAAGAAGCAGCGGAAGGGGAGGCGGCCGGCGCTGCGTCGTCGCCGACGCAGAAGATCAGTTACATCACCGGCAAGTGGCAGATCATGCGTCTGCTCGGCCGCTACCGCGATGCGAAGGGCGCCGATTTCCGCCTCGGCCAGTTCCACGACGATCTGCTCGCCCACGGCTCGCTGCCGGTCTCGATCCTTACATGGATTTTACTGAACGATGCCAGCGAGATTGCAAAGGCC
>JBAVBF010000279.1:0-5615 GCA_049586115.1 Thermoanaerobaculia bacterium
GATAAGAAGAGTTAACGCCGGGTTCCGACACCCGATACCCAAAACATCATGGACACCCTCCGCATCGCCGCCGGCGCGCTCACGACGAACAAGCTCCGCAGCTTTCTCACGCTGCTGGGCGTGATCATCGGCGTGATGACCGTCATCGCCGTCGTCTCGATCATCGCCGGCCTCAACTCGTACATCGCGGAGAAGGTCTTCACGCTCAATCCCGACGTCTACATCGTCACGCAGTTCGGGATCATCACCAGCCGCGAACAGTTCCTCGAAGCGGTCAAGCGCAAGAAGATCGACTGGAAGGATTACGAAGCGATCCGCCAGCACTGTTCGCGCTGCGCCGCCGTCGGCGCGCAGGAAAACACGCAGCTCACGGTCAAGCACGGCGCGCAGAAACTCGGCGGCGTGCGCGTGCAGGGCGGAACCGCCAACGTCGGCGAGATCAACAACGTCGACGTCGAAGAGGGACGTTTCTTCACGAATATGGAAGACCAGCACGCGGCGATGGTGGCCGTGATCGGCTCCGACGTGAAGGACGAGCTGTTCGGCAAACTCGATCCGCTCGGCCGCACCATCAACATCGCCGGCCGTCCCGCGCGCGTGATCGGACTGCTGCGCAAACAAGGCTCCGTCCTCGGCCGCAGCCAGGACAACCAGCTCTTCATCCCGATCACCGCGTACGAAAAGGCGTTCGGATCGAAGCGCGGCCTGAACCTCTTCGTCCGCGCCACGAACGGCGTTCCCGGACTGGAGAAATCGCTCGATCAGGTGCGCGTGCTGCTGCGCAACCGGCGCAAGACGCCGTTCCGCGGCAACGACCCGTTCGGCGTCGTCTCCGCCGAGGCGCTGCAGCAATTGTGGAAGAGCATTTCCGCGACCAGTTTCGCGGTCATGGTCTTCATCTCCGGAATCTCGCTCGTCGTCGGCGGCATCGTCATCACCAACATCATGCTGGTCTCGGTCGTCGAGCGGACGCGCGAGATCGGTATCCGCCGCGCTCTCGGCGCGCGCAAGCGCCACATCCAACTGCAGTTTCTGACCGAGGCGATCCTGCTCTCGCTCGGCGGCGGCATCGTCGGCGTGCTCCTCGGCGTCCTGATCGCGTTCGGGATTTCCGCCGCTTTCCCGCTGCCGACGCTGGTCCGTCCATCGCTTGTGATCACCGGACTGGCCATCGCCGTCTTCACCGGCGTCACCGCTGGATTTTTTCCCGCGATGCGCGCCGCGAACCTGCCGCCAATCGACGCGTTGAGGTCAGAGTGACAGACGCACGGTCATTCCGAGCCGGCGACGCCCCGGAGAGGCAAAGCGCGGCGAGGAACCCCCAGCCGTTAGCCGCTGAACGTTCGCCTGCGGTTGCAGCTGGGGGTCCTTCGCCGTCCTCGACCCCTGCGGGGTGTCGGCGGCTCAGGATGACAGCGACAGGACAAAGGAGGCCAAAGCACCATGCGCGCACGTGACCACTTCCTCGCCGCCCGCGAAAACGTCCGCTTCGCCGCCCGCGCGTTGACCGCCTACAAACTCCGCTCGGCGCTCACCGTCCTCGGCATCGTCATCGGCGTGACCACGGTCATCGCCATGGTCTCGATCATCGTCGGCTTCAACAACAACGTCACGCACGATTTCCAGTCGTTCGGCGCAACGCTCGTGCAGTTCCAGAAGTTCGATCCGCAGTTCGGGCCGGGCAACGCGAATGAATCGCAGCGCACGCGCAAGAACCTGACGTACGAGGATGCGCTCGCGCTCAAGCGGCTATGCCCATCGATGCTGGCCGTGTCGCCGGAGCGCTACTGGAACGGCGACGGCAACACCCTCGACGTCATTTATAAAGGGCAGCAGGCCACGCCCGACGAATTCGGCGGCGTGAACCAGGACTACCCGATCGCGAACAACCATTATGTCGGCGAGGGACGATTCATCGCGGAGGGCGACGTCCGTTCCAATGCCCAGGTCGTCGTCATCGGTTCCGGCATCGCCGACACGCTCTTCGCGCGCCGCGATCCGCTCGGAAAAGAAGTGCTGGTCGGCGGTCGCAAGTTCACGGTCATCGGCGTGATGGAGAAGCAGGGCGCGACGTTCTTCGAGTCGACCGATTCGCACATCTTCATCCCCATCACCACCTTCGACTCTCACTTCCCCTCGGTCAAAAGGAACGTCGGCGTCAACATCGCCACCGTCCCGCGCAAACCGGAGTGGGTGCAGAAAATCACCGAGGAGGGGACGGCCGTGCTGCGAGCGCGCCGCAAGGTCCCGTTCAACAAGCCGAACGACTTCGGCCTGATGACCCCCGACAAACTGATCGGCAACTTCCAGGCGATCACCGGCGGCATCACGCTGGCGATGATTTTCATCTCGTCGATCGCGCTGCTGGTCGGCGGCGTCGGCGTAATGAACATCATGCTGGTCTCCGTCACCGAACGAACGCGCGAGATCGGGGTCCGCAAAGCGATCGGCGCCGTCCGCCGCGACATCGTCATGCAATTCCTTACCGAGGCGATGACTCTCTCCGGCATGGGCGGCGCGATCGGCGTCGCGGTGGGGATGTTGATCGCGCTGATCGTCCGCAAAGTCAGCCCCCTCGTCACCGCCACTCCGCTCTGGTCGATCCTCGTAGGCCTCGGCGTCTCGATCTCGATCGGCCTGTTTTTCGGGATTTATCCCGCGTACAAGGCAGCGCGATTGGATCCGATCGAAGCGCTGCGGTACGAGTAGCGCCGGCGGCTCGCCGGCTTTACCGTCAGCGGTCGCCGCAATCGCTCCTCGAACAGAGCAAATTGACTTTTCGCCGGAACGGATGCTCTCCTACATTGCCCCAGAGCCTTCCCCGATGAAGAAACTACTGCTTGCGCTCGGCGTATGTGCGCTGCCGGTAAGTATTTTCGCCGCCACATACGTCGTTCCCGTCGCCACTGCGCGCTTGAAGGATCGCATCTACTCGACGACGCTGGCGTTTCACAACGAAGTCGTTGCCCGCGCGATGCGAAGCGATCTACGCCGTCCCGAACGATCCGAAGGGTGGCACAGTGCGGGCGACATACGAGGTCACCGGTGGCGCACCGCTCGTCGAGGAGGACGTCCTTCGCGATGCGGGAGCCATCGGCACGATGCGGATCGCGTGCACGAGCGACGTCGCGATCGCGGCACGCATTCAAGCGATGGCCTGATCTTCGATGAGGGACGGACCTTCGCCGCGCTGCGTGAGGACGGTGCCGTCGCTCACGGCGCGCTGCCGACGATCCGCGCTTCGGTGATGGGATCGCTCACTTCTACCGAGATGGCGCGGAGGTCGTTGCGCCGTGGGTGAGGTAATCCTTCTGCCGTGCGGCGAGAGCACGCTCGTGATCGCAGAGCAGACCGGAGTGGCATGGTACGGCTGCTCGCTTCGGGCAGATAGCCGGGCACCTACCTCGGAGCTGAGAACCGGGCATATCTCCTGACACATCTACAGAGGGTGGTAGAGCCCGAGCCGGCAACATCCGCCGGAGAGATCGAGGACGACCGCGCACGGTGGGTTCTTTCCCTCGCGGAAGTGCACCATTCTCTCTACGTCCGCGATGGCCCGGCGGAGGTAACGACTTTGTACTGGCAAGACCGTGACACGCGCACGGTGTATGTGTCTCGCCTGTCGCACTCTAATGTTCTCGAATGGCGCAGCATTCTCGACATGGCATTAGGTTCCTCAGCATCGCTGCCCCAATGAGAACGAACAGCAGCGGTGTCCTCTGCTTTCGCTGTGTCTGCGAGGAAGCGCTGAAACACGATCGGCGAACCGGAGCTATCGGCGGATCGCAAGATGATTTCCGTGCGGCTCGAAGGTGATCCGATCACACACGGTGCACTCATGATGTTTGAGGACGGCGTTCCACTCACCCTCTACCGCCACATCCCGCGCGAGCGCCGCGAGGGACTCCAAGTTGGATACGAAAACCAGGACCTACTCGCGCTCAATTCACCGGCACTCGCTTGGCAAGACGCGCTTCGGTACGAGTAGGGCCGGCTCTTCAGTTGTTGATCGTATTCGGCGTGATGTCGTCGCTCGCGGGCGCTGGCTGAACGGGAACCGTCCGCGTTCCGAAGGCATCGATCGGCCACACGTCGAGCGGAAGCGAGCGGCCGTTGGCGGCGAGATAAACCTTGTTGCCGTTGTCGCTGAGCAGTTCGATCCAACCCGAGCGCGGAACCGAGTATGTCGCTCCGGCGTAGGTGAACGTGGCCCCGGGCGTTCCGACGAATTTGTACGACACGGTGCCCGTATGGCAGGTCACGGTGGGAGCGGCCGGCGCGTGGTGAAGAAGAGCGGCGATCGTGATTGCGTGCAGGATGTTCATGGCCGCCCCTTAGTCCAAGGGCGGTACCATGCAAGGCACTTCGTAGAATCAGTAACTTAGATGCGGCAGACGTATTTTCGGCTGTCTAAGAAACGAGATGATGTCTGATTTTTTGACACCTGATCGCCGCGCGGACCCTGCGATTTTCACGAACGAAACCTATGTCCCCCGTGTTCTTAGCCACATGAAGAACTCGTGGACCGGTGGCGAGATCGTGCGGGAGGCGGATCAGGGGGGAGAGCTGGCCGTCGCCGTTCATCGGTGTGAGCCGGGGGCGTTTGAGCGGTTGATCGATCGGTTCGAACGGCCGCTGTTCACGTATGCGCACGGGATCCTGCAGAACGCGTTTGATGCGCAGGAGGTGGTGCAGGACGCGATGATGCGGGCGCATCGGGCGCTGACGCGGCAATACGACGAGGAGCGCTGCGCGGCGCTGGCGGTGCGGCCGTGGTTGTTCCGGACGGTGCGCAATCTCTGTCTCAACAAGCGGCGGTCGAAGCGGAGCGCGCTCGAGGAGTCGTTGGATTCGTTCGATGACGGACGGTTGGGACCATTCGTCAGTTTGGAAGGGTCGGAGCTGGAGCGGAAGGAAGAAGTCGAGCTGCTGCGGCGGGCCATGGCCTTGCTGCCGGTCGACGCGCGTGAGCTCATCGTGCTGCGGTTCATGGAAGAGATGTCGTACGCGGAAATCGCCAGGACGGTCGGCCAATCCGAGGCCGCGTTGCGAGGCAAGGTGTTCCGGTCGTTAAAGTTGCTTCGGGATGCACTGGAGCAAAAGGGGGTGGCGTATGCAATGTAGAAACGTATTGACCCGACTCGATGCCCTGCGCACGCGCGAGCTTGCGCCGATCGAGAAGACGGCGGTCGAGGAGCACCTGCGCACCTGCCGGAGTTGCGATGCGTCGCAGGACGACGTCGAGCAGCTCGTGCACGCCGTCAAATCGCTCGCGCTCGTGCCGGGCGTGTCGTGCAAGGACGAGTGCCTGGACGCCGTCGCCGATTCCTTCGATCGCGTCGGCGACGTTTGGGTTGCCTTCACGAAAGACCGCATTCGCATGATCCGGTCGGCGGAATCGATCG
The DNA here is from genome assembly GCA_049586115.1 of Thermoanaerobaculia bacterium. Taxonomy (GTDB): domain Bacteria; phylum Acidobacteriota; class Thermoanaerobaculia; order Gp7-AA8; family Gp7-AA8; genus JADGNZ01. Next base: position 5,406 of record JBAVBF010000279.1, read on the forward strand.
ACGACATCCGCCAGACCTACGCGAAGAAATATGGACGGGTGCTGGAGCCGGGGACGATTCCCGCGACGCTGCGTCGCCAGGTCATCGCCGCGGTGGAAGGGGAGGGCGTCGATTCACCGAAGGTCGATCTCGATGCCGCAAACGATCTCGAACATGACGTCCTCCAGGCGCTGACCCGCATTCCGCGCGGCGAGGTCCGCACGTATGCGT
>JBAVBF010000280.1:0-13081 GCA_049586115.1 Thermoanaerobaculia bacterium
GTGTACGAGATCGCCCGCCGCCGCCCCCCGCGCCCGCGGCTACCGGCGTTGAACACGCAGATGGCGTTGTTCTAGACCTCCGCCCGTCGGCGACGCCGGCGTAAGAACCGTAGCCCCCGCTTTTCAAGCGGGGGTTTCTAAACGCGCCGGAAATTCGGAGCCCGCTTCAGCGGGCGAGAGAAAGCTTTCCTTCGCCCGCTCAAGCGGGCTCACAAACGCGCGCGATCTGATAGCCCCCGCTTGAAAGCGGGGGCTACGGTCCTTAAGCCGGCTACCGTCGACGAAAAACGTCCGTGCGGTTGCAGCCGTCGCGCTGCATATACTCGCGGCCCGTGTCCAATCCTCGCGCCACCTACGAAGAACGCCTCGCGACCCATCGCGCCGCGGCCGCGAAACTTCGCGCAATCGAACGCTCCGTCTCGATCGGACGCATCGTCTCCTTCATTGCCATCGTCCTCGTCGCTGTCCTTCACTTCAGCGGATGGATCGCGATTCCGATCGTGGCATTCATCGCACTCATCGTCGCGCACGATCGTTTCATCCGGCGGCGCCGCCGCGCAGAGGCCGCGGCAACGGTCGGCGAGCGCGGCATCGAACGGGTGAACGGAACGTGGCAGGGGAAGGGATTCGACGGCAGCAGCTTCGCGACCGAGCATCATCCATTCGCCGCCGATCTCGACATCTTCGGCAAAGGATCGCTCTACGAGCTTCTGTGCATCGCGACGACGGCCGCGGGACGAGCGACGCTTGCGCGTTGGCTGCTGCATCCGGGCAGCGTGAACGCCGCCGAGGTTCGCGAACGGCAGCTGGCGGTGAACGAGTTGCGCGATCGCATCGACTTGCGCGAGGAGGTATCCATCAACGCCGCCGAGGTCGCTAGCGAAGTGGAAGAGGCGAGGCTCGACGAATGGTCGCGCGAGAAATCGCTCCTCGGACGCGGCGAACGGATCGCGTCGGTCGTCATCACCGCACTGGCTGTCATCGCGTTCGCGATCGGAATCCCGTCGCTGATCTCGCGGCTCGTCAACGCCACGAATCCCGGCGCGATGCCGCTGTACTCGCCGTACGCATCGCTGCCGCTGATGATCATGATCGTCGTGGTCAGCCTTTTCGCGCGGCGCATCGCGGAACGAGTAGCGAAGGTCGTCAGCGCCGTCGAACGGCGCGAACCGGCGCTCGCGTTGCTGGCCAGACTGCTCAGCGTGATGGAGCGCCAGTCGTTCGCAACGCCGCGCCTGATCGCACTCCGTTCGAAGTTCGAGCGAAACGGCGTCGCCGCATCGCGCCAGATCGAACGGCTGCGAAAACTCGTCGCGCTCCTCGACGCGCGCCGCAATCAATTCTTCGCGCCCTTCGCGCTGCTCTTTCTCTGGACGACGAACATCGCCTTCGCCATCGAACGCTGGCGCCTCGAATGGGGCGCGGAGATCGTGTCGTGGATCGGCGCGATCGGCGAGATCGAGACGCTCCTCTCACTCAGCTCGTTCGCATTCGAGCATCCAACGTTCACGATGCCGGACGCGATCGAAGGCGAGGCGATGTTCGACGGTGACGCTGTCGGCCATCCGCTGATCTCCGATGATCGCCGCGTCGCGAATGACGTCCGTATCGGCGGCGAACTGCGCCTGCTCATCGTCAGCGGCTCGAACATGTCCGGCAAGAGCACTTTGCTGCGCGCCATCGGCGTCAACACGATCCTCGCGCTCGCAGGCGCGCCGGTCTGCGCGTCGCGCCTGCGCGTGACGCCGATGTCCGTCGGCGCCTCGATCAGCCTCAACGACTCGCTGTCGGAAGGCGCGTCGCGTTTTTACGCCGAGATCCTCCGCATCCGCGACATCCTGCGCATCCCCCCGCCGCTCCTCTTCCTCCTCGACGAAGTCCTCGGCGGTACCAACTCCCACGACCGCCGCATCGGCGCCGCCGCCATCATCCGCGGCCTGGTAAGCCGAGGCGCGATCGGCCTGGCGACGACGCACGATCTCGCCCTCGCACAAATCGCGGACGACCTCGCCCCGCGCGCCGCCAACGTCCACTTCGAAGACCACATCGAAAACGGAGAAGTCCTCTTCGACTATCGCATGCGCCCCGGCGTCGTCACGAAAAGCAACGCGTTGGAGTTGATGCGGGCGGTGGGTATTGAGGTGTAGTCGTAGGATTGCCAAAAAATGCGGACGACCATCGATGTCGATGAGCAGCTCGTGAAAAGAGCGATGGAGCTTACCGGCGCCCAAACGAGTAGCGAAGTAATCCACTTCGCACTTCTGGAGCTCGTGAGTTCGCGCAAGACGAAAAATCTACTCGATCTCGCGGGGAGGGCGTGGAAGAAGCATGGGCGAACGAGATCCGTAGCAGGGTCGCGGCCGCGCGCACCGGGGAGCTCGAGAGCACGGATTGGCGCATTGTTCTTGACCGCGTCGAGAAAGACGTGCTCGGTCGTTGAAGCCGCTGAAGATCATCCCTGCAGCGGAGATCGAACTGCACGAGGCAACGACGTGGTATCGAGACCGCGACCCGAGAGTAGCCGACCGATTTGCAGCAGAGGCACGCAACACTCTTCGCCTGGTCGAGCAATTTCCCCAAATTGGCGAACGTGTTTTCGGCATCGACGATCGCCACGTTCGCGCATGCCCATGCACGCGTTTCCTTACGGCATTGTGTTTGTGGACCTCGGCGACAGCATCGAAGTCGTGGCCTTCGCACAATCGTCGCCGTCCCGCCTATTTCATCTCGCGACTGCGCCAGTCGTAGTCGTCACGCATTCACGTGCGCCATACTCGGATAGCGATCCCCAACAGCCACCCCTTTCGGCGCCACTTCATCGATTCGCGCCAGATCGGAAGGCGTCAGTTCGATATCAGCCGCGGCGATGTTCTCTTCCAGATGATGGATGCTCTTGCTGCCGGGGATCGGGACGATGTCGTCGCCCTGCGACAGGATCCATGCAATCGCGAGTTGAGCCGGCGTCACGTCTTTGGACTTCGCGATCTCTTCGATGCGGCGAACGACATCCAGATTGCGTTCGAAGTTCTCGCCTTGGAAGCGCGGCGATTGGCGGCGGTAGTCGGTTGGTTCGAGGTCGTCGATTGTTTTGAAGCGTCCTGAGAGGAAGCCGCGTCCGATTGGAGAATAGGCAACGAAGCCGATGCCCAGCTCGCGCACCGTCGGCAGAATCTCGTCCTCGGGATCGCGGCTCCAGAGCGAATACTCGGTCTGCAGCGCGGTGATCGGATGGACCGCGTGCGCACGGCGGATCGTTTGCGGCGCGGCTTCGGACATGCCGAGGTGGCGAACCTTGCCGGCGCGGACGAGATCGGCCATGGCGCCGATCGTCTCCTCGATCGGTGTCGAGCGATCGACGCGGTGCTGGTAGTAGAGATCGATGTGATCAACGCCGAGGCGTTGCAGCGACTCGTCGCACGACTTGCGCACGTAGTCGGCCTTGCCGCTGATGCCGAGAAAGGCGCCGTCTTCGCCGCGCATGTTGCCGAACTTCGTGGCCAGAACGACTTCGTCGCGGCGGCCGCGAATGGCGCGGCCGACCAGCTTCTCGTTCGTGAACGGGCCGTACATGTCCGCCGTGTCGAGAAAGTTGCAGCCGAGGTCGAGCGCACGATGAATCGTCGCGATCGATTGCGCGTCATCGTGGGAGCCGTAGAACTCCGACATCCCCATGCAGCCGAGGCCGATGGCGGAAACTTCGAGCGAGTTGCCGAGCGTGCGTTTCTTCAACTGCGCCGATCCCGATTCCGCAACGCCTCGTCGATGTCGCGTTCATCGCCCTCGGCCTTGCTCGGTTTGCGGTCGATGCGGTCGGACAGCCGCCGCCCTTCCTGCGCTTCGCGTTTCGCGGGACGTTCCTTCGGTTCCACTCGGGACATGGGAGCCTCCTGCGGCGGATGCAGCAAATGGAGTGCCGTCATTTGAATTCGATCCAGTCGCTCATGCCGACGACGCGGTTCGAGGTGTCGGTCCTCTGCTCGTGGACGTAAACGCGCATCCGAATGGGATGTTTGATCCCGTGAAGCGACAGCATGCGGGCGAGATTCTGCGTCAGCGTGACGGTGCCTGCCGCACTCGCAACATAGTTTGGTTGCGCCCGCGACGGCGGAGCGTTGCCGTTTGACTTCAGCTCGACCGGGGCGCCAAGCATTTTGTTCGGCGTCGTCGTCTCGAAAACGAAGTCGAGCCAGTAGGTGTACGGCTTGAAACTGCCGATGTCGTAATCGACGACTGCGTTGATCGTCGTCGACGGCGTCAACTCACTGCCTGGCAACGGCGTGATGCTTTTGACCCTCGCCGTCGCCCTCGGAACTGCCGATGCATTGACGTCAGTCGTCTGCAGTTCCCACGGTCCGACGCCCGTCATCTGCATCTCGGTGGCCTCGGGGAAGAAAAGGAAATGCATGACCCGCGGCGGATTCACATAGAAACTGCCGGCCCGATACCGCTTCGTGTTGCCCGCATTCGCGACCGATCCAAATCCGAGGTCGACAGCGCCGGAGAGGATGGTCACGCGCTCCTGCCGCGGATGCCAATGCGGCGGAATCGCCGACCCCGCCGGGATCCGCACGCGCATCGTAAACATGCCCTCGCTTTTCGGACTCCCCTCGAGCACCGCCATCTTCGATCCCACCGGCAACGTCGCCGGCCCATTCGTCCAAACCACCGCCTCCGGCGTGATCCCGATGGGCGGGTCGGCTCTGGGCGGGGTCTGGGCGGTGAGGATGGAGGCGGTGAGGAGTGTGGCGACGATGGCGATGCGCATGGCGCGAATCATAGAACTTGTCGTCCAGCGTTCGGCGTGCCCCTAGGTTGCGCCGGAAAGCTAGATACGCCGCCCCTTCCCCGCCGCCGGCGGTCGGCCGGCAGCGGGGGCAATTTGCACGCATTGCTTATTTATTTTTGGTTTCGGTGCGGTTATCGGCAACAGACGACGTCCTGAGATTGATAACCAGATTCTTCGAGCATGCCGACGTGACAGACGTCAAAATTGTTCGTACTGCCATTCCACGCCGGGATCAGGCAGTAGGTCATCGAGATCCTTATGTGTCAATTCAAGGTAGGCAATGGTAGTGACACCATCACGGGTATAAATCTCGATATGACGGTCGTCCTGGTCGACGACAACGAGCCGCGATGGCTGCTCCGGGACGCCCGTCGTGGCGGCATCCCACAACACGACTCGTTCGGTGTTTTCCATCGATTGCCAAGCATCTGTTCTGCCCCAGGTTGTAAATAGAGCAAGAAGCCGAACGACCGGTCGGAAGTGCGTTTCCTTCAGCAATTCCTCAGCTGTTCGAAAGTCTTTGAGCGTGTGTAACCTATTTAGAAGGTCTTCGCGGGCAGCGGCGACAAGAGGGTGAGTCGCACTGAAGAGATAATCGGACTCGGTTTCGACCACAATTACGTCGAGCCAGGACGGAGGCAGCGCGATGAGTGGCTCTGTATTGCTATCGTCGTCCCACACGAGAACCTGGTCCAGACGATTGCCCTTTTTGACAACGATCCGATGCGGTCTGACCCTACGGTTCTCCCACTCAGTTCCCTCAGAATCCGGGTACGGCTCAAGCGAGTCAATCTCGATACCGTTGAGTCTGACGGGGCGACGTGTCGCGGAAACCACCGGAAATGCCACCGGACGAATACAATAGACGCTTTCCTTCGTGGAACGAAACGCCCACTGCGAAGATACTCTCAGATCCGTGTTGGCGGAAGAGAATCGGAGGGCGTGGGCCCAGAACGGCGAAGATGTGTTCTTGCGAAGCCACTCACTTTCCAGTTGCTCTAGCCGGTTCTCCACCCATTGCTGTGCTTTGTTTCCGTTCTCAGAAAGGGTGACGCTGGTGCGATTGACGGCCACCTTTCCGGCGGCGCTGCCTTCGAAGTCGATTTCGAGCGCAGCACCTTCTAGACTATGGTGGTTCTGGAGTGCGGAATCATTGAGCGCAATACCATTCCAGGAGACGTCAACAGCGTTTGCAGTCAAACTTAGCCGCTGTTCTCGGATCTCCAATGCGGGCGCTCTGCGGCTCTCGAACCAAGCGCGAGAAGCACCGCCGTCGAGCTTGAACCAGAATAGGTGGATTCGAAATCGCCCGACATCGTTCGGCAGGTCGCCTTCGTCCACGTTCCAGCGGAGGCGAAACCAGACGTCCTCCCGTTGAGGAAACGGGGTCGATAAAGCGCTATCGGCCGACCAGCCCCAACGCCGCGATGGTTCTAGCGTTGGGTAGACGTCCAACGCTAGATCGCGGGCGGTTTTCGCCCATCCAGGTTCGATCTTCATCAAAACGACATCGTTTATGTCCCTTGCAACAAAGCGACAAGGGACGCGACATAGTACAAAAGCGAGGTACCGATTCAGTTCCTCGGTTAGTGTTTGGATGCTGCCGTGCACGGTTTTCGGCTTCAGACGCAAGCGGACGGTAGTTCCATGTTGTGTTGCCTGCGCGTGTCGCAACTCGCCGAAGTCATTAAGACCGCTAACGCGGAAACGCCAAGCGCCATCCGCGTCTCCCGGTTCACTGCTGCGGCATGTGACTAACTCGATTTGGTCCGCGATCATGAAGTAACTGAGAGCACCGATTCCGAACTCGCCTGTGCGTCCGACTGAGAAGTCGTGCGCTCGGCACCTGCGCTCGAGGTCGAATTCGCGATGTCCGCGGCCGGAACCACTTGTGAGAAAACGGCGGCGCAGGATATCGCGCGTCATTCCCACTCCACTGTCGGTGCAGACGAGCTCCCATTGGTCTTCGACAGTGCGTATGTCAAGCGTAACGAAATGCCGCGATGCTATGCGATTGCCGTCTGCAGTACCGAACCGGTCGATCTCCGCGAGCCGCTCGTATGCAATTTGTTCGCGCACGGCATCGAATGCATTCTGCAACAGTTCACGCACAGCTGCCATCGGTGTTTCATAAAGCTGTGTATCCGCCAGAAGCGATAGGAGTCGGCGGGGATTCGGTTGAAATGCACCATCGAACTCCTCGAAGGTTTCTGGCTTCGGGTGCACATCGCGTTTCAAGATGGGTTCGAACCGCCACACATAGCGCGGATCATTTCCTGTTCGAAGTGGCGCGAGCTGGAAGCGGCCTTCCTTGTTAAGACGGGAGCAGACGGCGAGCTCGTTGTCGATCTCGTTGGCCATCTGCCTCAACGCCTGAAATGTCGCCGCGTCCCGCGGTCGAGCGTAGAAGATAAAATAATCGTCTTCTGTCCGGAAGCTGACCTCGTGATCCTTGTACCAGTAGATAGTGCTCGATGGTGCAACTTCACGGTGGCGAAAGATGATTTCAGGTGTTCGTTCAGGATCGAACTCGATAATATCTGCGATACGAAGCAGTGCGGCCAGATAGCGGGGATGTACGATGTCTGCACCGATCAGTTTTGCATCGAACCGTGCGCCAATCAATTCCTCGTAGCCCTCGTGATGACTCCGACAGAGCTGAATCAGATCGTCCGAAAAGCCGAAATATAGCTCCCGGTCTGCTGTGGCGACGTTCTCGCGGATCCATTCAGCGCTCCAGTCATTGTGGCGAAAACGACAGTAGTAGGTGAGAAGTTCATCAACCCGCGCCAAGGTCGCCGAATCGGGTATTCCGGTGGCCAAGGGCGGCGTAACGCCTTCCGCATGATCGTCTTGCGCATGATCATCGAGCCATGTTTGCAGTTCGTCTCGTTGCTCCTGGGCAAGTTGGCCGACATCACCCGAAATTAGGTAATCACGATGCCTTCGTATGTGACCCTTTTTGGGCGTCATGCCGATATCGTGCAAATATGCTGAGGCAAGAAGAAGAGCCAACTCGGTAGGCGAAAACTCGTGCAAACGGTTGACGCCGATGAGGTCCGCCATCCGCTCCGCGACGCGAAACCCATGCATTTCGTCGTGAAGTGTGAAGTCAGCCGGCGCGGTCTCGCCTCGCGCAAGCGTTGCTTCGGCGTCCGCCATGAAAAGCGGCATTCTTGTTGCGATTCGTTCTGTCGCTTCCGACCGTTGCGAAACGCTGTTCCGAATCTCCGCCCAGATACGCGTCTGTTCCCAGCTAGCCTGAATCATTCAAATCTCGGCTCCATTGTAGCGGTGGAAGCTCGTCCACTGGGGCTTGGATTCGGTGTTGGGTGTCTAGGCCTGCTGCGTTTAGAGGCCCTCAGCCGCCTCTCCACGTCCGGCGGGCCGCCGGATTACACCTACAAAGCCGCGTACGGTCGAAGCGTCCGCGTTGCTGCGTTAGGGCTTCGGAATGACGACGGACACCACCCTGTTGACATCCGCCGAGGAATGCATAAAAATTCACGTCGATGAATATTCATGCGCATGGGGACGGGCTTCGCAGGCGCGACGAGATTCTTCGGATCGTCGGGGAGCAGTCCGTTCAGTCGCAGGACGAGTTGCTGGCGCTTTTGAAGAAGCGCGGCTTCAAGGTCACCCAGCCGACGCTGTCGCGCGACTTGCGCGAGCTGGGCGTGGCAAAGTCGCCGAACGGCTACGTCACGCGCGATGCGTTTGCGGGCGGCGCGGTCGTCGCTTTCGCGCCGCGCGACGTCGTTGAGACGCGGCTGGAGCAGGCCGTCGCTGAATACGTCACCGGCGCCGATACCGCCGGAAATCTTGCAGTCATTCGCACGCCGGCGGCCAGCGCGCAGCCGGTGGCCAGCGCCATCGATGCCGCGTCGATCGACGGCGTGCTCGGCACCATCGGAGGCGACGACACAATCTTCGTGGCCTTCCGCACTCCCTCCGCGGCCTCGGCGTTTGTCGAGCGCGTGCGACGAACCGTCGGCCTCCGCCGCCGCAACGCCCGCTGATTTTTTCCGGGACCTCACGACCATGACTGAAACGAACATCAATGCAAGGAAGCGTGTTGCCATCGTCGGCGCGACCGGGTACTCCGGCGCCGAGCTGACGGCCATCCTTGCGCGCCATCACGAAGTTGAGCTCGTCGCGCTCTTCTCGTCGAGCAGCACCGCGCGCGGGCCGGTCACGCCGACGCTGCCGCAGTTCATCGCCGAGCCGTTCACGATGGACGCGCTTTTGGCCGCGCAGCCGGAGATCGTCTTCCTCTGCACGCCGAATGAAGTCTCCGCGAATCTCGCGCCGCAACTGCTCGACCACGGCATGAGGGTCATCGACCTCTCCGGCGCGTTCCGGTTGGAAGAGCCTTCGATGTATCCGACGTGGTACGGGTTCGATCATGAGCGCCCGAACCTGCTCGGCGAGGCTGTGTACGGACTGACCGAGTACTGCAATGGCGAGTTGAAGAAGGCGCGGCTCGTCGCCAACCCCGGCTGCTATCCGACTTCGATCCTGCTCGCGCTCCGGCCGCTGACGTTCGCCATCGATCGCGAGCAGCCGGTGATCTGCGATTCGAAGAGCGGTGTCTCCGGCGCGGGCAAGAAAGCCGATCTCAACTTTTCGTTCGCGGAACTCTTCGGCAATTTCAAAGCGTATGGCGTCGGCCAGCATCGCCACGAGCCGGAGATCCGCCAGCAGCTTCACCTCGGCGACCGCGCTCCTGTCGTCTTCGTCGCGCACCTGCTGCCGGTCCATCGCGGAATCCTGTCGACGATGCACATCGGCTTCACGCACGCGATGACCGAGCAGCAGATCGCTGACGCCTATCAGCGTGTGTATCAGCACGCCCCGTTCGTGCGTGTGCTGCCGGCCGGACAACTGCCGGAGTTGAAGAACGTCGTCAACACGCCGCGTGCGGAGATCGGGTTCCAACTGCTGCAGGGCGGCCGCCGCGCTGTCATCGTCTCAGTCATCGACAACCTGCTCAAAGGCGCCGCGTCGCAGGCTGTGCAGAACTTCAACCGCATGTGCGGCTTCGCGGAGACGGAGGCGCTGGTCTGATGAACGTCATCAAGTTGGGCGGAAGCCTGCTCGACGATCCGGTGCGGCGCGCCGAGGCGCTTCAAGCCATCAGTGCTCAGTGGAAGAGCGGCGAGGAGATGGTCCTCGTGCATGGCGGCGGCAAGCACGTCGACGCGAATCTGAAACGCGCCGGCATTCCGAAGCGGACGTATGGCGGACTGCGCATCACCGACGACGCGACGCTCGACGTGGTCGTGGCCACGCTGGCCGGCGCTGTCAACAAGATGCTCGTCGCGGAGCTGGCGGCGACCGGTGTGCGCTGCGCCGGCATCAGCGGATGCGATGCATCGACGCTGAGTGCCGAGGTGCATCCGCCGATCGACGGCGTCGATTTCGGCCATGTCGGCAGCGTCACCGGTGGCGATCCGACGCTCATCAACGCGCTGCTGACCAGCGGCATCCTGCCGGTCGTTTCGTCCGTCGCCGAAGGTCCGAACGGAACGCTGCTGAATGTGAACGCTGATTCTGCTGCCGCGGCGATCGCCGTATCGCTTGGCGCCGAAGAGCTGATTTTCATCACCGACGTCGCCGGGCTGCTCGATGCGCGCGGCAACGTCGTCACCGAACTGCACGCCGCCGAGGCGGAAGCGCTGCTCGGATCGGAAGTCGTCACCGGTGGCATGCGGCCGAAGCTGCAGGCCGCGCTGCACGCGCTCGGATCGGGCGTGCGGCGGATCACCATCGGAGAAGAGGGAGGTACGAACCTTGTTGCTGCATGACGAATCGCCCGCCGCCGTCGAAGAGCGCGAGAAGGCCTTCCTCCTCGGCACGTACGCGCGCACGCCGTTCCATCCGCGAAGCGGCAAGGGCGCGCGCATCACCGACGCTGAGGGCCGCGAATACTGGGATCTGCTCGGCGGCATCGCCGTCAATGTCCTCGGCCATCACCATCCCCGGTTGATCAAAGCGCTGCGCGACGAATCGAACGCGCTGCTGCACATTTCCAATCTCTACTATCACCCCGCGCAGGGCCTGCTCGCGGAGCGCCTCGTGCGTGCCTCGGGACTCTGCCGCGCGTTTTTCTGCAACAGCGGTACGGAGGCGAACGAAGCGGCGCTGAAGTTTGCGCGCCTCGCCAATCCCGGCCGCGCCGGCATCGTCGCGCTCAACGAAAGTTTCCACGGACGGACGATGGGATCGCTGGCGATGACCGGCCACGAGGCGTACCGCGCGCCGTTCGAGCCGCTGATTCCCGGCGTGACGTTCGTCGAGCCGAATGACGTCGCCGCGCTCGAAGCGGCGGTCGACGAAAAAACGTGCGCGATCGTTCTTGAGCCGGTGATGGGGGAGGGCGGCATCATCCCGCTCTCGCACGATTTTCTCGCCGCCGCGCGCCGCGTGGCCGACCGTACCGGCGCGATTCTGATCTTCGACGAAATCCAATGCGGTCTCGGGCGCACCGGAACGCTCTTCGCCTTCCAGCAGAGCGGCATCGTCCCCGACGTCGTCACACTGGCCAAACCGCTCGGCGGCGGACTGCCGCTCGGCGCGGTCCTCACCGGCGCGGCCATCGAAGGACTGGTGAAACCGGGACATCACGGCACGACCTTCGGCGGCAACCCCGTGGCCTGCCGCCTCGGACTGGCAGTTCTGGACGAGATCGAAGAGTCGAATCTGCTCGAGCGAGTCACGACGATCGGCGACTGGTTCAACACCCAGTTGCTCGCACTGCAATCGCGCAATGCGTCCATCGTCGAAATCCGCGGACAAGGATTCATGTGGGGCATCGAGCTCGATGGACCCGCGAAACCGGTCGTCGCCGAACTGCTCGCGAAGGGATTCGTTTGCGGCACCGCGCGCGACAACGTCGTCCGCCTTCTGCCCCCGTACATCACGCCGAAGAAGGCGTTTGTTGAATTCATCGACGCGCTCGAGCAAGTGCTCACCACCGTCAAGGAGAAAGCAGCGTGAACCACACCTACAAAAAAGTCGCCCTCGCCTACAGCGGCGGTCTCGACACCTCGATCATCATTCCGTGGCTCAAGGAAAACTACGGCTGCGAAGTCGTGGCCGTGGCTGTTGACGTCGGGCAGGCCGAGGAGACGACGGGTCTGGCCGAGAAGGCGTATCGGACTGGTGCGTGCGATTTCCATCTCATCGATGCGAAGGAAGAGTTCGCGCGCGATTTCCTCTTTCCCGTTTTGAAAGCCGGCGCGATTTACGAGAAGGATTACCTCCTCGGCACGTCCACCGCGCGGCCGCTGATTGCGCGCAAGCAGGTCGAGATCGCGCTCGTAACCGGATGCGACGCCCTCGCGCACGGCTGCACCGGCAAGGGCAATGACCAGGTCCGTTTCGAGCTTGCGTATCAGGCGCTCGCGCCGCAGCTGGCCGTCATCGCGCCGTGGCGCGAGTGGGACATCGTCTCGCGCGAAGACGCCATCGACTACGCATCGTCCCGTGGCATTCCAGTGCCGGTGACGAAGAAGGATCCGTACTCGCGCGATCGCAACCTCTGGCATCTCTCGCACGAAGGCGGCCCGCTCGAAGATCCGTCGTTCGAGCCGGACGCGTCGATGTTCAAGCTCACCGTCGATCCGATGAGCGCGCCCGATGCGCCGGAGAAAATGGCCATCACGTTCGAAGCCGGCGTTCCGATTTCTGTCAACGGCAAGTCGATGTCGCCGGCCGCGATCGTGATCGCGCTCAACGAAATCGCGGGACGCAACGGCGTCGGACGCGTCGACCTCGTCGAGAATCGCCTGGTCGGTATCAAGTCGCGCGGCGTGTACGAAACGCCGGGCGGCACGCTGCTCGTTACCGCGCTCAAGGCGCTCGAATCGATCACGCTCGACCGCGACAGCGCGCACGAAAAAGAGCGCATCGCCACGCGCTACGCGGAGCTCGTCTACTTCGGCCAGTGGTTCTCGCCGCTGAAGGAAGCGTTCGATGCCTTCGTCGACTCGATCACGGCGAAAGTCAGCGGGACGATCACGCTGAAACTCTATAAAGGAAACACGACGATCGTGGGCCGCACGTCGCCGAATTCGCTCTACAGCGAGGAGCTGGCCAGCTTCAACATGACTGGCTACGACGCGCGCGACGCCGCCGGCTTCATCCGCGTCTTCGGGCTGCCGACGCGCGGACGCAATCGCATCGCCGTCGACAAGAATCTCGACGACACGCTGCCCGCCGATGAAGTGACGGCCGCACGGTTGCGGAAGGCGGCCGGTTGACGCAGAAGTTGTGGGGCGGTCGCTTCGAGGG
>JBAVBF010000281.1:0-4148 GCA_049586115.1 Thermoanaerobaculia bacterium
CATCGTCATTTTGCCAATGATGTGCTGACCGGGAAGCTGCGGGAAGTTCACAGCCTCGTATTGCGCGCCGTACTTCGCCGCTTGTGCTTCAAACTTCGCGGCGTCCTCGGGAGCCCACCAGTCGCGCAGCATGCCGCTGCCGTCGGACTTGCGGCCCTGATCGTCGAAGCCGTGCGTGATCTCGTGGCCGATGACGGCGCCGATGCCGCCGTAGTTCACGGCCGGATCGGCTTTCGGATCGAAGAACGGTGGCTGCAGGATTGCGGCGGGGAAGACGACTTCGTTCTTCGTCGACTGGTAGTACGCGTTGACCGTCTGCGGCGTCATGCCCCACTCGGACTTGTCGACCGGCTTGTTGAGGCGGGCCACGTCGTAAGCCCAGTCGAACTTGCCGGAACGCTCGACGTTTCCGACCAGATCGCCGTCTTTGACGACGAGGCCCGAGTAGTCGCGCCACTTGGACGGATAGCCGATCTTCACGGTGAAGTGCGCGAGCTTGTCGAGTGCGCGCGCTTTCGTCTCGGGACTCATCCACTGCAGGTTTTCGATGCGGCCCTTCATCGCGGCGCGGAGGTCAGCGACGAGCTGCTCCATCTTCGCCTTCGACTCGGGCGGGAAGTAGTCGGCCACGTACGTGCGGCCGATCGCTTCGCCCATCGCGCCCTCAGCGGCACCGACGGCGCGCTTCCAGCGGGGGCGCTGCTCTTTCGCGCCGTTGAGGAACTTCGCGTGGAACTCCCAGTGCGCATCGACGAAGCGCTTCGAAAGCAGCGGTGCGGCGTCGTCGGCGGTGTGGAAGGCTTCCCACGCTTTGAGCGTGGCAACCGGCGTTTCGGAGTAGATTTTGGCGATCTTCGGAAGGGCGGTGTTCTGACGGACGACGGCGCGGTCGACCTTGTCGAGGCCTGCTTCCTTGAACGCCACTTTCCACGGAAAGCCTGGAGCGTTCTTCTCGAGCTCGGCGATCGTCATCGGGTTGTAGGTCTTGTCGCGTTCGCGGCTTTCGGCGCGCGTCCACTGCGCTTCGGCGATCTTCGTCTCGAGCGCGACGATGTCGGCCGCATTCTTCTGCGGCTCATCCCATCCGGCGAGCGTCAGCATGTCGGCGACGTACTGCTGGTAGCGATCTTTCTGCGCCTTGTATTTGTCCTGCAGGTAGAACTCGCGGTCGGGAAGTCCGAGGCCGGACTGCGAGAGGTAGAGGACGTTTCTGTCGGGATTCTTGGCGTCGTCGCCGATGCCGGCGCCGAAGAATGAGCTGCCGAGGGCACCGGCGGAACTACCCATCAGGCGCGCCACGTCGTCGTACGTCTGCGCCTTTTTGATGCGCTCGATGTACGGCTGGATCGGTTTGGCGTCGAGCTTCTCGGCGGCGGCGTCGTCGAGGAAGGTGCGATAGATCGCGGCGACCTTCGCTTCATCGGAACCGGCCTTCAGGCTCTTGTCGGAGCCCCACTTGTCGAGCAGCGCATGCACGCGGGCCTCGGAGAGATCGCCGAGGACGGCGAAGGCGCCGTAACCGGTTTTGTCGGCCGGAATCTGGGTCTTGGCGGCCCAGGCACCGTTCACGTACTTGAAGAAATCATCGCCCGGTTTGACGGTGCGATCCATTCCTTCGAGATCGACGCCCCAGGTCCCGTAACGTTCGGCAGTGATCGGCGCGGCGGGCACCGTCTTCGCGTCAGCGGCGAACACGGCGGTGGTGGAGAGAGAAAGCAGCAGCAGAGAAACGGCAGAACCAATACGTCTCAAGCTCATCAGTTTGTTTTCCTCTTGATTGTTGGACGACAGGACGGGGTGCTGAGCATACGCAAACCCTGGCCTCCGGGTTATCAATTTCAGGAAACGATCGCGTTCAGTGGAGCTCGTAACCGGCGGCGGTGAGGGCTTCGCGAACAGGTCCGGGACGATCCGTGGTGATGGTTGTGACGCCGAGGCGGACCATGTCGATGGCGATGGCTGGGTCGTCGACGGTCCAGACCACGCTGCGTAACTTCTCGGTGGCGAGACGTTTGATTAGCGACGGCGGGACGGCGAAGCCTGTGTCGATGCCTGTGAGGTCGTACTGCTTGACGAGCGCGAGCAAATCGTCTTCCACGTACGGCTTCGTGACGGTGCGGAAGCCGGGGCCTTCGTCATACAACACCTTCCAGCCGCCGCGGTCGTAGTCGGCTTCGAAGACGACGATGAGCAGGCAATCGTTCTCGGGCATCTCCTGCTTCGCAAGCGCGATCGTGTCGATGTCGAAGCTGATGAAGACGACGCGCTCGGCCTTGCCGGATTGGCGGACGATTTCGGCGGTGGGCGGCACGACCTGCGGTCCGTCTTTCAACTCGATGAAAAGCTCGCAATCGTCGGGCATCAAGTCCAGCACGTCCTCGATCAGCGGCAGGCGCGTTCCGGCCCATGTCTGCGATTTCCAGCGGCCGGCGTCGAGCGAACGTAGTTCAGCGGCGAAGTGATCGCGCACGATCCAGCTGGCGTTCGTAGTGCGGTTGGTGGTGTCGTCGTGGATGACGATCACCTGGCCGTCGCGCGTCAGATGCACGTCGAGCTCGCACGCTTTTGTGATCTTCCAGCCCTCTGCGAACGCGGGCAGCGTGTTCTCGGGCGGAGCGTCCGGTTGAACGAAGGCCTGACCCATTCCGCGATGCGCGACCACCTGAACCTTATTCGTTGACATAGACCGTCACCTTTCGCGATCGCGGACCATCCAACTCGACGAAGTAGATGCCCTGCCACGTGCCGAGAATCAGCGTTCCGCCACGGTACGGCCACGAGAGCGAGCAGCCGATCAGCATCGAAAGAAAATGCGCATCGGAGTTGCCCTCGCCATGCGCGAATTTCACCTTCGGCACAACCGCGCGCAACGCTTTCGTCAGATCCTCCAGCACATCGGGATCGGCATTCTCGTTGACCGAAATCGCGCACGTCGTATGCGGCACGACGATCGTGGCGATTCCGTCGCCGTGCGTCATCGAAGTGAGCGCTCGTTGGACGTCAGACGTAATGATCAGAATCTGCTCGCGAGAAGTAGTGCGGACAGTGAAGTTGTCCTCTCTCAGCATCAGCAGATCGTAGCCGAAGAGTGAAGGGTGAAGAGTGAAGAGTGAAAGGGCTTCGGTTACGTCCTGCGGATGCGAGTTTTTTTGACGATCGTGGTCAGGATGGCGATCAGTTGATTCGCTTCGTCGATGAGGTCGGTTAGTCGTTCAGGAAGAACAACCTCTGTTGCCGCAAGAAGGCGTAGCCAGTAGCGGGTTTCCCGCGCTTCTTTGCAAGCGATGTAGTACTTCGCCGTGAAGTCCGCCTTGCTCTGACTGCCTTGGCCTTCCTCTACGTTCGCTCCGATCGAAGAGGCCGATCTCAGAACTTGGTTTGCGAGAGTACGGCTCACTCCTGGCGTATGGTCCAACGTCTGGCATAACTTCACGACACGCCGAGCGAACTCGAATGTGCGCGCAGGCAAGTCCCGCTTCGGCTCGGCAGGCATCGAATTACTCTACGCCTTTATTTCACTCTTCACCCTTCACTCTTCACCCTTCAAAGCCACAGTTATAATCGCGCCACTCGTCTGAACTCATGCCCTTCTTCTGCATCCACTGCAGGTCGGAAATCGATTCGAAATTCAAGGCGTGCCCGTACTGCGGGGAGCCGATCACCGATTTCCTCAGAAAACACCTCGAGCAACCTCTCGATGGCAAGTACCAGATCCTCTCGCGCCTCGGCATCGGCGGCATGGGCGAGGTCTACAAGGTCCTGCACCTTCATCTGAACTCCATTCGCGTCATCAAGTTGATGCGCAGCAGCATCGCGAACGAGCCGGGAGCGGATGACCGGTTTCTCCGAGAAGCGCGGCTCGCCACGCGCATCAATCATCCGAACGTGGCGCAACTCTACGACTTCTCCACGCTCGATGACGGCTCGCGCTACATGGTGTGGGAGTACATCGAAGGGACCAATCTTCACGAGCTGCTCGAGACGCATGGTCCGCTCTCGCCAAAGTACGCGGCGCAGTTGGCGATCGAAGCGCTGCACGGACTCGACGCCATTCATCGCGCCGGCATCGTCCATCGCGACATCAGCCCCGAAAACATCATGATCGACCGCGATGAGAGCGGCGAGCAGCACGTGAAGCTCATCGAGCT
>JBAVBF010000282.1:0-1608 GCA_049586115.1 Thermoanaerobaculia bacterium
GCCTATCACCACAACATCGAGCGCATCGGCCACGCCGACGATCCGAATGAATGGGGCGGTTTCACGCCGCCGACGGTCAACGCCAGCTACAACCCGCCGCAGAACAACATCACCTTCCCGGCCGGCATCCTGCAGCCGCCGTTCTTCGATCCGAATGCGGACGACGCGTACAACTACGGCGGCATCGGCACGGTCATCGGTCACGAGATGACGCACGGCTTCGACGATCAGGGGGCCAAGTACGACGCGCAGGGCAATCTGCGCAACTGGTTCACGCCCGAGGATTTGAAGAGTTTCACGGCGCGCACGGATTGCGTGGCCAATGAGTACAGCGAGTTCAATGTGGCCCAAGGCATCAACATCAACGGCAAACTCGTGAACGGCGAATCGGTGGCGGATCTCGGCGGCGCAACGATCGCGTTGCGCGCATACGAGAAGTCGCTGGAAGGGAAACAGCGTCAAACCATTGACGGCTTCACCCCCGAGCAGCGCTTCTTCCTCGGCTTCGCGCAGGTTTGGGGCGAGAACATGTCGCCGCAGGAAGCGACCCGCCGCGCGCTGACCGACCCGCACGCGCAGGGTCCGTTCCGCGTGAACGGGACGGTCCAGAACATGCCCGAATTCTGGAAGGCTTACAACTGCGCCGACAACGACAAGATGGTTCGCGACGCCGCGAAGCGGTGTTCGATCTGGTGATGATTTTCTGATGACGTCTAACGAACGGCGGCTTCGGCCGCCGTTTTTGTTTGTGGCCACGCCGGCGTAGCCGGCGTAAGAACCGTAGCCCACGCGTTCACGCGTGGGTCAGCGGACCGGTTCATGATTGGGAGCGCGTCTTGACGCGCGAAAGAAAGCTTTCTTTCGCCCGCTGAAGCGGGCTCACAAATGGGAAGCATCGTTTGTCCCACGCTTGAAAGCGTGGGCTACGGTTCTTACGCCGCCTTCGCCGACGAGATCAGCGCATCGATTGCACTGCCGCGCGGATATCCTCGATGCACATCTCCATCCGATCGCGATGTGTGCGATGCGAGACGACGCAGATGCGGATGACGAACTTGCCATCCACGATTGCGCCGGTCAGCATCACACGCTGGCGCGCGTTGATGCGCGCGATCAGTTCGTGATTGAGAGCGTCGAGGTCGGCGCCCGGTTTCAACAGGCGGAAGCCGACGATCGAAAGCTGCGGCTCCGCCACGACTTCGATGCCGTTGATTTTGTGCAGTTCCGCGGCAGCCCACGACGCAAGGTCGAGCTTCTCCTCGAGTTGCGCGCGGAACGGTTCGATGCCGAAAAGTTTGAGCGGCAGCCAGACGCGCAGTCCGCGGAAATCGCGGGAGAGCTCGGGCGAGATCTCGCAGAAATCGATCAACTCCGCCGCTTCCTGGAACTGCGGCAGGTAGTCGGCGTGCGTGCCGTACGCGCGGCGGAGGATGGAGGCATCGCGCATCACCAGCGCGCCGGTGCCGAAGGGGAGGAAAAGCGTTTTGTGCGGATCGAGGATGATCGAGTCGGCCTCGTCGATGCCGCGCAGCGCGTCGCGTCCGCGCTCGGTGAGCATGAAGAACGCGCCGTAGGCGCCGTCGACGTGAAACCAGAGCGACTCGGTTT
>JBAVBF010000283.1:0-3091 GCA_049586115.1 Thermoanaerobaculia bacterium
GCGGGACGCCCGCACTACGCGAGAATCAGGCTGCAGCAGGTCACGCCGCCTTCCGCCTTCGCCAGCTCCCCCGCCGGTACCGCGATCACTTCAATCCCCTCGGCTTCCAACTTCCGCCGCGTCCGCGGCAGTTCCTCGGGGAAGATGACGATCTCGCCAATCCGCAGCGCGTTTGCCGCAGCCGGCTCGGCATCATCGACGTCAATGATCCTCCAGTCGTCGAAGATCGCCGGCGATACCCGTTCGCGGTTGATCAGCAGCGCATCGGCACCGACGCGCGTCACTGCCGACTTCAGATGGAGACAGCCATCGACGTCGACACCGAGGACGCGATAGCCATGCGGCGCGATCAATCCACGAAGTTGCGCGATCCCTTCATCATTCGTCCGCGGCGTGCGTCCGACGTAGAGCACGTCATCGAGTTGCAGCACATCGCCGCCGTCGATCGTTGCGGGCGCCTGAATGCGCGCGAGCGTTCGATACTCGCCGAGGACCGCCGCCACCGCATCGAGCTCGCCGCGGCGCGACTCCGCACCGGGGCGCGTGATCACCGCCAGCGCATCGAGCACGATGGCCGTGTCTTCGATGAACACCGCGTCGGGATAGCGATCGTCGGCCGGAATCCGGCGAATCGCGCAGCCAAGGGACGCGAGGGCGGATTCGTACGCGGCGTGTTGATCCCGCGCTAGCGCGGCGTCGATCGGTGCTCGCGCCAGATGCGTCAACTCGCATGCATCGACGGTCGCGCTGACGCCGCGCGTGATCGCGATCCTCGTCACAGCGGCAGCCAGTACGAAACCTTCACCAGGAAAACGTCGTGCGACGGCGCGTTCGGAATCGCGCGCAGATCGCGGCGGAAACTGAAATCGCCGATCGGCGCGACATCGGCGCGGTTCTCGTTCCAGACCACGTACATCGCCGAACCGGGACGGAACTCCCAGCGCACTACCGCGCTTCCGCGGACGCTGCGGAAATTGAAATCGGGATTGGCGAGCGGACGCGTGTACGGCTCGAAGTCGCGCGTTCGCGCCGTCACGAGCGAGTGGTAATCGTGGTAATCGCCGGAGGCAACGAACGGCTGCAGGTAGAGCTGGAAGGAAAGGCGCGCGTTGATCGTCCAGTCGGCGCGCGTGCTGAGATCGAACGAGCGCTGCTCCAGATCGCCGAAGACGTATCGCCGGCCGAACGTCTTCGTGGCCGCCGCATCGTCGATCGTGGCCAGGTAGGCGGTGTGATCGCGCGAGCGCGTGTACGTCGGTCCGACGCTCAATTGCAGATTCGGCATCGGCCGGACGTTGAGCGAAATCCCCGCGCTGCGGCTGTAGGACGAATCGAGACTGCGGTCGGCGTGCGTGGTAACGCTGAACGACACGGTTTTTCGGTCATCGCTCCCGAAGTTCTGATCCGAGCTCCAGCTTGCGGGCGTGCGCGCCAGCGGCCCGCCACGCGTGAGCCGGTCCGTGAATCCGCCCTCGGTCAGAAAAAGGCTGACGTTCGCATTCCAGTAATTTGAAAACGTGCCGAACGCCTGCGTGAACACTCCGCGATCGAGTGTGTTGCCGTCGAAATTGTGGTTCTCCCACGTGCCGATCCAGAGATTCTTCTCGCGAAAATTCGTCGTCGGATTCTGATTGACGTACTGCATGACCGCGTTCGTCGAGACCACGTCCGTCCGCTGCATGAAGCCGGTGTCGTTCGTCTCGAATCCGGGCGAGAACGCCTGCACCTGCACGATCGGCCGCCACAAGCCCGTCGCCTTCGAAATCATCGCGCGGCCGCCCCACCCTTCCAGCGACGTCCGCGTCGGATCGAAATGCACCGTTTCGGCGTCCGGCCGCTGGTAGTAACGCGATGACGACTCCTGTGCAATCGCGATCGACTGCGCGCTTCCTTTGATCTCCGATCCGACCAGCGACCCTTCCAGAATCCACGATTTCTGATCGAAGCTCGTGTAGCCATCGACGCCGCCCGACAGCGCCGAATCGCGCAGGTACGACAGCTCGTCGGGCACGCGACGGTTCACCGACGTGAGCATGAAGCCGACGCGCGATTTGTCGCCGATCTCTTTCGTGCCGCGCGAGATGAAATAGTTCGTCATCGGCTCGACCTGCTGCCGGCCGAACGTCGTCCCGTTCAGGAAGCGCGCATGTTCGGCCGCGGTAAGCGCGTCGAGCACGCCGACGGAGAAGCCGCCGACCTTTCCCGTGAGTTTCGCCGCGCCGAGGATCGTGGTGTCCGAAGGGATGTCGGCAAAGTCAGCGTCGGGCGATCCCTGCGGCGCGCGGCCGATACGCCGCGTGTAGAAAAGACTCGGCGGAAAAACGAAGTTGAAGTGGCTCGGCGCGGGCGTGTCGTCGAAGCGGAAAACGTTCAACCCCTCCGTAAAGAACGGCCGCTTCTCCGGATAGAACGTCTCGAACTGACTGAGATTGACGACAGCCGGATCGACTTCGACCTGTCCGAAGTCAGGATTGATCGTGCCGGTCAGGGTCAGGTCGGACGTCAGCGCGTACTTCACATCGAGGCCGCCGTCGGCTTTGTAATCGGACCGCTGCAGCAGCGGATTGTTGGCCGCGCCGCGCGTCAGCAAATCCGATCGCGCCACGCTGTACGGCACGAGCTCCAGCGGCTTCCCGCGATGGATGCCTTCCAACCCATCGATGTCCGCGAAATGCGAAACGAATCCGGTCTCGCCCTTCTTCGTGTTGACGATGCGCACCACCTCGTTGTTGCGCACCGTGCGCCGCGTGATGTTGACGCCCCACACGTGCACCGGCTTGTCCGGAAACCGCAGCTGCGAATACGGAATCCGCACCTCGGCCACCCAGCCGTCCGGCACGATCTTCACCGCCGAATCCCACACGCCGTCCCAGCTCGGATCTTCGTTGATGTCGTTGTACAGAATCGTATCGACCTGCACGCCCGCGGGCTGCAGCGTGAAGGCATTGCCGGAAAGCCTGTCATACCGCGGATCGAGATTGATCGAGAGGAAATCGCTCTGGACGAAGTTGTCGCGGCGCGCCAGCAGCCCGGTCGGTTTTTGCGGATCGGTCATCTTCACGCCGAAATAGATGGCGTGATCGTCGTACAC
>JBAVBF010000284.1:0-6639 GCA_049586115.1 Thermoanaerobaculia bacterium
CGACAAAATCAGATCGATCTTGCCCTGCTCCATCACCGAGTAATTGCGGATGCCGAGGCCCGTGTCCATCAGGATGTCGGAGATGTCTTTGAGGCGGACGCGCTTGCCATTAAGTCGGAACTCCGACTCGCCGGTGCGGAAGACGCGGCGGTTGATGACGATGCGTCCATCGTTCGACATCGGATGATTGCTGTCGCCGTTCGACGTCGCGAGCGTCAGCGTCACCTCGCCCATCGACAGCGGCCGGCGCCGCGCCGAGCCCTGGAAGATGACGTCGTCCATCGTCTCGCCGCGGATGTGCGACGCGCGGTTCTCGCCGAGGACCCAGATGATGGCGTCGCAGATGTTGGACTTGCCGCAGCCGTTCGGGCCGACGACAGCCGTCATCGGCGCGGGAAACGCGAGCGCAGCGGGATCGTAAAACGATTTGAAGCCGTGAATTTCAAGCTTGTCGAGACGGAACATTAATGAAGAACACCTGACCCGATTCTGATTTGGACGCGCCGGATGGTACTGCAATCGCGCGGCGCGCCGTGAGGCGATTTCGGCGCGTGTAAACCGCTCATTGCAAAGGGAAATTCGCCGTTGACAGCGAACCGGCGCAACCGTTCCTGTGCACGTAGAATGCTGCATCATGTCGATCGACGATTTCCTCCGCCGCGAGATCGCCCTCAGCAGTTTCCCCAGCGCCGTCTACGCGATCGGCTCCTCGCGTGGCATCGAGCACGAGAACGCCCTCGGCAACGCGGTTGCGGTGCCGCTGCGTATCCCCGCGACGCTCGACACGCTCTACGACTGCGCGTCGATCACGAAGCCGCTGATCACGACGACACTCGCGCTGCAACTCCTCGACATCGACGCGATTCGCCCTCTCCTGACGCACACGTCTGGCCTCCGCGCCTGGATGCCGCTCTACACGTATCCCGATTACCTGACCGCGATCCGCGAGCACGGTCCCGAGTACGAGCCGGGCACACGGGCGGTCTACTCCGATCTCAACTTCATCCTGCTCTGGTCGATGCTGCCCGACTACGCGAACCTCGCCCGCACGCAGATCTTCACTCCCCTCGGCATCGAGAACGACGCGATGTTTCATCCACCGCTAACCCTCCGCCCTCGCATCGCCGCAACCGAATGGGGCCAACGCTTCGAAGCCAAACTCGCCGGCATCCCGTCGATCGCCGCAAACCGCGATGGCCTGATGTGGGCCGAAACGAACGACGGCAACTCCCACCACGCCGGCGGCACGGCAGGCAATGCCGGCCTCTTCGCGACCGCGCGCGCGGTGTTCCGCCTCGCGCAGTCGTGGGCCAACGCCGAACTCCTGCCGCGCGACATCGTCTCCGAGGCGACGCGAAATCAAACGCCCGGCCTAAACGAATCCCGCGGCCTCGGCTGGCAGATTTCGCCGACCGGGATGTACGGCCATACAGGCTTTACCGGCACCTCCGTCTGGATCGATCCGTCGCGCGATCGGATGATGGTCCTGCTCACGAATCGCGTACACCCTTGCGCTGCACCGATCGCGATGCAGCGGATTCGGGCCGAGTTTCATCGGCTGGCGTTGACTTCCTAGACCTGCGGACTAAAGTTTCCCGGATGCGCACGACACTCGAAATACCCGAACTGTTGCTCGAAGAGGCGTGCCTACTTCTCGGCGTTAGGTCCAAGTCAGAGGCGGTCGTACTGTCGCTTCAGGAAGTGATCCGACGCAAGCGAATTGACGAACTGAAAGCGATGATGGGACACGTGAAGCTCGATATCGACCTGCCCAAGTCGCGTCGCCGGTCGCGTTCGTGATCTTCGTTCGCCAACGGCGTTCCATCAGCAGATGCGGATGAAGCAGATGCGGATGAAACGTTGTCAGACGGATCAGCAGGGACTCATTGCCCTCTCGGCCTCGGGCCACGCCAGCGCCTCGCTGAACCCCGGGATCGCCGCTGACAGCTCCTCCGCGTGGGCGCTGGCAATGCCGTCTAGCTCGCGTGCGAGAACGCCGCTAATGGTGGTCTGTTCCTGCCCGGCGCGATACTCCAACATGTCCACATGATGGCGTGGTAGGCGGACGCGTAGCTCCTTCGTGCGAACCGCCTGCGGCAGCACAGAATCCGCATCGTCGCCGAGCGCCTCCTCGATGACGTGCAGTGGCCACGTCTCCAACGCCTTCGACATCAGCTCATGCCGCCAGAACCATTTGCCGATGGGCGTGGTCATCAGCTCGACGTCACCCGATTCGATCGCATCATTCATGTGGCGCCACGTCCACCCGAGCAGCGATGCCGCTTGAGAAATGCTGACGTGAGGGCGCGGGTGTAGGAAGATGTGGCGGATGCGGTCGATGACGTCGGGATCCAGCATGATTGAGCCTCTCGTTGATTTAATCAATAGTTTAAGTCAGTGTGCAACGAAAAGCAAGAGGAAAGTACCGTCGTGACACGCCCGACGCAGCCGGAGGGTCAGGTGTTTGGCGTGAGCCTGCGCGAGCTACGAACACGCCGCCAGATGACGCAGCAGGAACTCGCCGACGCCGCCGGCCTCGCAGGACCATACGTGAGCGACATGGAGCGCGGTCTAAAAGTGCCGAGCCTCACTACGATCCTGCGACTCTCCGTCGCACTCAAATGCCGAGTGACCGAGTTGGTAAGAGTTTTTGACAAGGCCGACGTACGAACGCTGCTGCCGTAATCCACTGCTCGACCATGCGTCGTGCGAGCCAGACGCAGCATGAAGGAAGCTAACCTACAATTTGACAAGTGTTACGACCGGACGACATTCGCGAGATTTTTCGCGAGCACATGGGGGAGGCGGCTGAGCCGTTGCTCGCTCCTTTCGGCGATTTTTTTCGCCGAATGGAAGGAATTGATCTTCCAAAGCAAGGCCAGACCGCAGCGATCGCGCTTACAAGCCCTAAGATCGCCGCTCTCTGCTACGACCGAATCTGGACTGGCTTGAACGAGGATGTTCCTCATGGCATCGGCTTTCGCGGGCACAGCTCGCCTGAGTCAGGCCTTCTCTTCCTTTGGGCGCTAACGTCGGCACTCGAGGCGCTCGGCCCAACTGCCTCGCGGGCGTACGTAACGGCGGGTGAAGCGTTTGCGAAAGCATTGGGCTATGAATCGATTTCAGGTGCGGAAGCAATCGACAGTCTTGCACGCAAGCTGGCCGAAGGCATAGCACATGAGTACGGAATCGCAGCAACCACCATTTTCCGAGAGCCGCGGGATCGTGATCTAGCATACAAAGAAGGCGAGCGAGAGGCTATCGTTGCGGTCATTCAAGATGTGCCGGTCGTTAGCGAAGAGCGGCTCACGTGGGAGCAGGTAGCTGAGTTCCGTCGCGACGCAGAAATGCTTCGAAAATTTAGGAAGCTGGTGCACTGGCTGGATGCGTCGTTGGTCGGGAAGAGCCATCAGTTCATCTGCGAGGAAATTGCGGTACGTCTTGACGACTACATGGCCGCAATCAAAAAACATGGACTCGGAACAAAGACCGGCATTCTTTCGGCCGTTCTTGACCGAAAGGCCATTCTAGACTCGTCGGCGGCAACGGTAGCCATCGGCTACGTCTCTGACCCACTAATGGCACTGCTCAGTGGAAAAGCCGTCATCGGCGGTGAGACGGTTTTGCACGCTGTGACGGCGAAGTTAAACTACGATGACGCTACCGTCTCGACCGCCGGAGAAATTGCGTACCTAGTTGAACTACGAGCGCGCGTCGGTTGAGTCATTTGGAGGTCGTGAGTAGTGGGATTCACCGACACTATCAGTGAGATTAGGAACCTCGATGCCAAGTGCCGCGCAAATGGCTCAGTCGCGTGGTATCGAGGGCACAAGATCGATACGTTCGACCTCAAATCGACGCTGCATCGCCACGTAGATCGTTTCATTGGCCCAATAAAGGTGCCGCTGGCTCCTGAGGCAAAGCGCGATGTTCTCAGAAATGAGTACAAAACACTTTATCGGAGGTTCAAAGCAGACGCCTGGCCGCTACTGTCCGATATAGAGCGATCAGACTGGGGTGTTATCTTCTCAATGCAGCATAATGGCTTGCCCACTCGACTTCTCGACTGGTCTGAGAATATGGCGGCGGGCATTTTCTTTGCGCAGTTCGGGCGCGACCGTACTACGGATGCGGCGCTTTGGGTACTCGACCCGCAGGTACTCAATCAAGCAAGCATCGGAGTGGACGGACTCGTAGCACTAGACGAGGATATGTCTTCGGCGACGGTAAACGCGACGAGCTGGCATCCCAAATGGACAGCTCCTGTGGCTGACCTTCCTTCAATAGCTGTGGCTTCGATCTTTACGAACGCCAGGATGACCGCACAGCGCTCAGCATTCACCCTTCAAGGTGACACCTTCGCCCCTCTCGACCAGGAATGTCCCTCCCTCGTCACTGACGGCCATCTTCAAAGGTTCGTTCTCCCGGCGAATGAGTTCGACGACGTCGAGGACTTCTTGGCGGCGGTGGGCTTCACGCCTTTTACGGTCTACCCAGATCTGCAGGGGCTCGCTCTTCGGCATGTCGCGGACACTGAACGACGCCTGCGAGATGCGAAAAGATGGTACCCATCTTTTTACGATTGATCGTTGTAGAACGTTCGGTAACGCTTAGCGCGCTCGGATAGGGCCGAGGGTGCGGCGAATAGGCTTAGGTGTCCTCCGCCGTTCGGCGTGAACCATCTTGAGGCAAGCGCCCACGGCTCAAACGGCTGCAACGATCCGATCAACATCCGCGAGTTTTGACGCGGCTTTCTGATCCTCGGCCCAGAGCCATCCGACGATCGCTTCCTTAATGTTTTCGAGCGCTTCGCTCTCGTCGCGGCCTTGGGAGACGCAGCCTGGAAGTGCAGGACATTCGACGACGTAGAAACGATCGGATTGTTCCATCGCCACGTGGAAGATCATGGTGGCGTTATACAGCGCGACGGCCGCGGACGCTATTCCTCGCCTCTCTCCGCGTCGCCGCGTCTCCGCGTGAAAACTCTAGCCCCACACGCTGCCTGGCGCCCAAGCCGCTGCTTTGGCGCGCAACGCCGTCGCGCGCGAAGCATCACCCGCGGCGTCGGCAAGCGCCGCGAACATCACCAACGTTTCCGCCAGCAGCGGATCGGGATCCGTGTAGTCGTCGCGGAAGCGCGTTTCGAGGAGCTCGAGGTTGTCGGAAAACACACGCAGCGCATCCTCGCGGTTGCGGCGTTTGAGGAGGATGTAGGCGAGGCCGAGGGCCTGGAACTCCTGGATCTGGGGGTGGAGGGCGATCGTTTCCTCCATCAGGCGTTTGGCTTCGTCAAGATCGCGTCCGAGGTGCGCGAGGGAGAGGGCGATTCCTTCTTGCGCGGCGGGGTCGGACGATTGTCCATACGACGCGATCGCCTCTTCGAATCGGCCGAGGAGTTTGAGCGCCTCGGCACGGTGCAATGGATCGGAAGCCGCCGCGGCGACGGCGTCCTCATACCGATGCTGCTGGATGAGCTGCTGCGCGGTAGTGACCGGCTTCTGCGCGAGCATCAACGCGGCGAGCCAGCCGATCAGGATCACGGCGAGGACGATGACGGCCAGTTGCAGCATCGTGCGAGTGTAGTCAACAAAAAGGCCGCCGAGGCGGCGGCCTTGAAGTTACGCCGCTTTCTTTGCGGCGGGTTCGCTGAAGAGTTGGAGCGCTTTCTGGAGGATCAAATCGTCCTTCGGTTTCGGCGTCGTGGCCTTCGCGCCCTTTGTTTCGGGATCGCGAAGCGCGAGTGATGACAGATCGACGATCACGTCCGGACGGATGCCGCCGGCTTTGATCGCCTTCATGTCCGGCGTCGTGTAGTGGCCGACGGTCATGTAGACGCCGCCGCCGCTCGGGAGCGGGATGAAGCGCTGCACGATCGACTTGCCGTACGTCGTCACGCCGACCACTTTGCCGCGCTGATTGCCATGAATCGCCGCGGCGAAGATCTCCGCGCCCGAGGCCGTCGAACCGTCGGTGAGCACTTCGACGTCGCCGTCGTAGGCAGTGTTCCGGTCGGCCTGCCACTTCTTCGCGTCGACCTTGCGGCCTTCGACGGACGTGATCATGCCGCTGGTCAAAAGCTCATCGGCCGAGGTGATCGCTTCGTCGACGTCGCCGCCGGCGTTGCCGCGGAGATCGATGATCAGCTTGCGATTGCCGTTCTTGCGAATGGTCTCGAGCGACGTCGCCAGTTGCGCCGCCGTCCCTTTTTCAAAGTACGGGATCTTCACGTACGACACGCCGCCGTACTGCTCGGTGCTGATCGCGAGCGGATGAAACGACGCCTGCTGCAGCGTGAACTCGTCGCGCTTGGTCTGGCCGCCGCGAAGCACCTGCACATGAATTGGCTTCGTCGCGCGAAGGAGATTGCGGACCTGCCACACGGCCATCTTCTGCGTCGGCTGGCCGTCGATTTTTTCGATGAAGTCGCCGCGCTCGATACCCGACTTCGCGGCCGGCGATCCGGGAACGGCGGCGATCACGAACGCGTATCCGAATCGCTTCGTGACGATGAGACCGACACCGTTGTCCTCGACGTCGCTAAAGTTTTTGTACGCGGCCATCTGCGCCGGCGGCACGTAGTAGCTGAATTCGTCGATCGCGTCAGTCACGCCGGAGAATGCGCCGTCGAGCAGCTGATCG
>JBAVBF010000285.1:0-1951 GCA_049586115.1 Thermoanaerobaculia bacterium
GTACTGCCGTCATCGAATCGTCGTTAGACAGGTGACCGAAGCGGGACATGATGCGGCGCTTCAGCGACCAGGGATAGCTGCCCATCCGGAGCATGTCCAGATCGTGATTCGCTTCGAAGAAAAGACCGTCGCAATCGGAGAGATGGCGGATCACCGGCGCGTCTGCGTGGCCGAGGTCGCTGGCGACACCGACGCGGGTACCGTCGCGCGACTCGATCACGAAACAGGCTGGATCGGCGGCATCGTGCAGCGTACGGCGTGCATGAATATTCAGCTCGCCGATTGAGAACGTCGAATCGTTCGGGAAGACGATCGTCGTCGTCACGTCGCGATTGATGCGGCTGGCGTCGAGCGTCCCCTGCGTCAGATAGATCGGAATGTGGTACTTGCGAGCGATCGAGCCGGCGCCGCGGATGTGATCGTAGTGCTCGTGCGTGATCACGATCGCCTGCACCTGCTCGATTGTTTTGCCGACCTGCTCGAGGCGTTTGCGAGTCTCGCGCGGGCCGAGGCCGGCATCGACGAGGATGGAAGTGCCGTCGCTCTCGAAGTAGTACGAATTGCCCGCACTGCCGGAGGAAAGAGGCGCGACGATCATTGGCGATCATGGTAGCAGGGCTCGCGGATACAATCCGCGCCGCATGATGGAACGCTTCATCGTCGAGGGCGGCCGGCGCCTCGAAGGCCGCATCAAGCCCGGCGGAAACAAGAACGCGGCGCTGCCGATCCTCGCGGCGTGTCTGCTCACCGACGAGCCGATCGTGCTGCGCAACCTGCCGGACATTCAGGACGTCCGGGTCATGCTTCAGATCATGGAGGGCATCGGCTCCTCGGTCGAAAAGCTCGAAGCGAACGTGGTGCGCATTCACACGAAAGCGGAGTGTTCCTCCGAACCGGATCCCGATCTTTCGCGAAAAATCCGCGCGTCGATTCTGCTCGCGGGGCCGTTGCTTGCGCGATGCGGCGCCGCCACGATCGCCAAGCCGGGCGGCGATGCCATCGGCCGGCGGCGCGTCGATACGCACCTGCTCGCACTCGAAGCGCTCGGCGCGCAGATCGAAGTCTCCGCGCAGGAGTACCGCATGTCGGTGCGCGAGCTGCGCGGCGCGAACATGTTCCTCGACGAAGCGTCGGTGACCGCGACCGAGAACGCGATCATGGCCGCCGTGCTGGCCGAGGGCGAAACGCTGATTTACAACGCTGCCGCGGAGCCGCACGTTCAGGACCTCTGCACCTTTCTGAATCTCCTCGGCGCGCAGATCGAAGGGATCGCCACGAACTCGCTGCGCATCCGCGGCGTCGACTCGCTGCACGGCGGCGAGTTTCACATCCCCAGCGATCACATCGAAGTCGGCTCCTACATCGGACTCGCGGCCGTCACGCGCAGCGAACTGGTGATCGAGGATGCCGTTCCGAATCACATGTACTCCGTTCGCTACATGCTCGAGAAAGTCGGCATCGACATTCAGGTCGAAGGGAAAGACATCCGCGTTCCGAAGGACCAGGCGTTGCGTGTGCGCTACGACATCGGCGCGGCCGTACCGAAGATCGACGACGGGCCGTGGCCGCTGTTTCCGGCCGACCTGCTGTCGATCATGATCGTCATCGCCACGCAGGCGGAGGGGACGGTGATGATCTTCGAGAAGATGTTCGAGTCGCGATTGTTCTTCACCGACAAGCTCATTCAGATGGGCGCGCGGATCATTCTTTGCGATCCGCACCGCGCCATCATCGTCGGCGGAAACCGGCTCAGCGGCGCCGAAATCTCCAGTCCGGACATCCGCGCCGGAATGGCCCTGTTGCTCGCCGCGCTGTGCGCGAAGGGCGAGAGCGTGATTCACAACATTCATCAGATCGATCGCGGATACGAGCGGATCGAAGAACGCTTGAATCCGCTGGGCGCTCGCATTCGGAGAGAGCGCGACTCGTAGTTGAATGAAGGGCGCGACTC
>JBAVBF010000286.1:0-7802 GCA_049586115.1 Thermoanaerobaculia bacterium
GGAGAGCATTCCGGTGGCATCAGGAGTGTGGTGGCACGAAGGGAGGCGTGAGCCACAACGCGACAGCGGAAACGAAATCGTCGAATGTCAGCGCTGCCATATCGAGCTCGAATCGCTCGCAAATCGACGGCAGATCCGTGCGGAAATCGACATATCTCGACTGCATCGCTTTCGCCCCTGGAATGTCAGTGCGTCCGGCCTCGCTCCTGAGCCAGTCGCGAACGCGACCAATCGCCTTCGCTGGTTCGTTTCCATGATCGGCGATGTCCTGGCCGGCGATGTCGGAGACGTAAGTTTGAAACCGGAACCGGTCGCGATCGAAGATCAGAAAGCTTTTCCCGCTTTGGTCTGCGCCGAAAGCACGGCAGCCGAGATCGATGCCCAGTTCCAGCGGCATGTTGAACCGAGGGAGCGTACTCACGCGATCGAGCTCCGTTCGCGACAAGTCATGAATCGAGAAGCGGCAGCCGGAGATGAGGTCGAGGATCTTATGCAGGCGCACATCGCGAGTTCAACCGCGAACGCGCGCAGATTGGGCGGAAACCGCACGCCTGAATCGTGAAGACGATCGCCTCGAAGATCGGCGTGTACTCCTCGTCGAAAGGACAGTTGATGAAGACGTTCCTCTCGTACGCAGAATCTCGCTCGCGATGCAGGCTACGCGCTGTTTTTTCGCGCGGCACGAACTGCCTCGACTGCCTCGCGGAGGCGCTCGATCCCCAAGGTACTCCTCCCTGTGGGAAAGAGAATGTCAGGGCCATCGAGGACCGACACGAGGTGACCAACTTTCGCGATCATGCTCCGGACTTCCTTGGTGTCTGGTACCCGCTGAAAGTCATACAGCTTTCCGAGTCCGAGAGCCTTGAGAGTCTCACGCGCTTCGCGGGTAACGCGAGCCGCGCTTCGAATCTGCTTGAGGCTGATCATCTTTTTCTTTTTCGCGGTTGCTCGCATCGTCACATGATAACGCCACGCATGTAGCGCGATTCCGTTCTACAAACGGTAGAGATCTGCGTTTTCTGTCAAGAAGAATCTTCACTTTTCCGCAGCCTCTCCGGGCCGTGCCCTGCGGAAATCATGTGGAGCGTTTGTGCAGCGGTTGCGAGCATTCGGATGTGGTGACAAACGCACCCTAGACTCCGCAGACTTCATCCAATGTCCGTCGCGCAACTTGACGTCGCTCTTGACCGGCCGTTGCCGCAATCTCCTGATGCGGAGCGCGCGGTCCTCGGATCGATTCTGATCAACAACCATGCGTTCTACCGCGTGGTCAGCACGATCAACACCGAGGACTTTTTCCGGGATGCGCATCGGACGATCTTCGCCACGATGCGGCGGCTGGCGGAGCAGAGCCGCGAGATCGATCTGCTCACGTTGCGCGAAGAGCTGGCCAAGAACGCCCAGCTCGAGCAGGTCGGCGGAACGGCGTATGTCGCGTCGCTGATCGACGGCATTCCCGACATCGCCAACGTCGAGCGGTACGCGCACATCGTCAAGGAAAAGTCGACGCTGCGGCGGCTGATCGTGATGGGCAACTCGGTCATGCGCGCGGCCCTTGACTCGCCGGGCGAACCGGCGGACGTGCTCAACATCGCCGAGAAGTCGATCTACGAAATCGCCGAAGGCTCGATCGAGAAAGGGTTCGTCGCGCTCGACCGCATCACACGCGCGAACATGACCGCGATCGAGCAGTTGCAGCACGCCGGAAAACTGATCACCGGCATCCCCACGGGCTACGACCGATTCAACGAATTCACCTCCGGGTTCCAGCCGCAGGACCTGATCATCATCGCGGCGAGACCCAGCATGGGGAAGACGTCCTTCATGATGAACATGGCCGAGTCGATCGCCATCCCCGATCGCTCCGGCGATCCGCGGGCGCCGTCGCAGCGGTTGTATGCGGTCGGCGTCTTCTCGCTGGAAATGTCGAAGGAGCAGATCGGACTGCGCATCCTTTCCTCCGAATCCGGCGTTTCGAATCATCTCATCCGCGCGGGCATGCTCAGCGAGCGGAACTGGCGCGATCTCGCCGATGCCTCGGCGCGCCTGGCCAAGGCGAAGATCTTCATCGACGACACGCCCGGCATCGACATCATGGAAATGCGCGCAAAAGCGCGGCGGCTGAAGATGGAAGCCGGCCTCGACATGATCATGGTCGACTACCTTCAGCTCATGTCCGTCAAAGGAAAAGTCGAATCGCGGAACCAGGAGGTTTCGCAAATCTCGCGAGGGCTGAAAGCGATCGCCAAGGAGCTGAATGTTCCGCTGATCGCACTCTCGCAGCTCTCCCGCCGTCCCGAGCAGCGAACCGGTGATCACCGTCCGCAGCTCTCCGACCTTCGCGAATCGGGATCGATCGAGCAGGATGCCGACGTGGTCTGCTTCATCTACCGCGATGAGGTCTACAACAAAGACACCGAGGAGAAGGGGATTGCCGAGATCATCATCGGCAAACAGCGCAACGGCCCGATCGGCGATTTCAAGCTCGTGTTCCGCAACGACATCACCAAATTCTTCAACTACGAGCCGACTCCCGATTACGGGCCGCAGTAGCTCAGGAGTACGATCATCGCCATGAAACGCGCTCTGATCCTCGCCGCGTTACTCCTCGCCGCTGCCATTCCGCTTCACGCCAGCGTCCTCCGGTTGAAGCTCAACGACACGATTCAACCGATCAGCGACGAGTTCATCGGCAGGGCGATCGAGCAGGCGCAGCGCGAGCACGACGACGCCGTCATCATCGAGATCACGACGCCGGGCGGCCTCCTCGACTCCACGCGTTCGATCGTCGAGAAGATCATGACCTCGCGGGTGCCGGTCATCGTCTACGTCGCGCCGGCGGGAAGCCGCGCCGCGTCGGCCGGATTCTTCATCCTCGAATCAGCCGACGTCGCGGCGATGGCGCCCGGCACGAACACCGGCGCCGCGCACCCGGTCCTCCTCGGCGAAAAGATGGACGAGATCATGAAGGCGAAGATGGAGAACGATGCCGCCGCCTTCATGCGCACGATCGCGAACAAGCGCGGACGCAACGTCACTGTGGCCGAAAGCGCGGTGCGCGAGTCGAAATCGTTCACCGAGCAGGAAGCACTTCAGCTGAAGTTGATCGATGTGATCGCGCCGAACGAGCAGGCCCTCCTGCGCGCGATCGATGGCCGGACGTTCAAGCGCTACGACGGCTCGAACGCGACGCTGCATGTGACGAACGCGCAGATCAACACGATCGAGATGACGCTGCGGCAGCGGCTGATGTCGTCGCTGATGGATCCGAACATCGCGTTCCTGCTGCTGGTCCTCGGCGGACTGGCGATCTTCGCGGAGTTCAATCATCCCGGCGCGGTCATTCCGGGCGTGGTCGGCGTGATCGCGATCGTGCTGGCGTTGTTCGCGCTGAATTTTCTGCCGACCCGTTTCGCCGCGCTGGCGCTGCTGCTGGTGGCCTTCGCGCTGTTCGCGCTCGAAGCGAAGTTCGCATCGCACGGCGTCCTCGCCATCGGCGGGATCGTGAGCATGGTCATCGGCGCTCTGTTTCTCGTCGACGGGCCGATTCCGCAGATGCGCGTGAACATCATCATGGCGATCGCGGTGAGCATTCCGATTGGCGCGATCGCGGTTTTTCTGACCACGCTCGTTCTCAAAGCGCGACACGGAAAGATCGCCACCGGCAAGGAAGGGATGGTCGGCCTGATCGGAATCGCGCGCACGCCCCTCGGGCCTGACGGCAAAGTCTTCGTTCACGGCGAGTTGTGGAACGCCGTGGCCAGCGATGCGATCGCCGAGGGGGCGCGCGTGCGCGTGGCCAGCGTGAACGGGCTGCATCTCGTGGTCGAGCCCGTCGAGTAGCCATACAATTCGCGAGTCCGCGCGGAGGGCTCCATGAATCTCGGTCTGCTCATCATCGTCATCATCGTCGGCCTTTACCTTCTCAGTTCGATCAAAATCCTCCCTGAATACGAACGCGGCGTGATCTTCCGCCTAGGCCGGCTGCTCTCCGAAGCAAAAGGTCCCGGCATCTTTCTCGTTTTCGCGCCGATCGATCGCATCGTCCGTGTCTCGCTGCGGCAGGAAGCGTTCGAAGTTCCGCCGCAGGACATCATCACGCGCGACAACGTCACGCTGAAGGTGAACGCGGTCGTCTTTCTGCGCGTGATCGAGCCGCGGCGCGCAGTCGTCGAAGTGTTCGACTACCGCTACCAGACCTCGCAGTTTGCACAGACGACGCTTCGCTCCGTGCTGGGCGAAGTGGAGCTCGACGAATTACTCGCGCACCGCGACGCGCTCAACGCGCGCATCCAGTCGATCCTCGATCAGCACACCGAGCCGTGGGGCGTGAAGGTGGCGAACGTCGAGGTGAAGCAGGTCGATCTGCCGGAGTCGATGCTGCGCGCGATGGCCAAGCAGGCCGAGGCCGAGCGCGAGAAGCGGGCGAAGTTGATTCACGCCGAGGGTGAATTCGCGGCGTCGCAGCGACTGGCGGATGCGGCGCACGTTCTGGCCACACAGCCGACCGCGCTTCAGCTCCGCTACCTGCAGACGTTGACGGAAATCGGCGTCGAGAAGAACACCACCATCGTCTTCCCGCTGCCGATCGACATCCTGACCGGACTGACGAAGTTCCTCAACAAAGAATGACGGACGTAGTGATGATCGAGGCGGCGCTGTTCCAGCTGCGCGCCGCCGCGAGCGACATCGATCGCGAGATCGCGCCGCAACTCGGATTGAGCATCAACGTTCTGGCGAACGCGATCGTGGCCGGGCGCGACGGCGTCAATGCCGCGGTCGCAAGCGACATCGAGTTCGCGTTCAATGACCTGAGTGCCGCGGTCGACGAGCTGCCGCAAACGGATGCCGACCGTCTCGCACCGATCATGGCCACCCTGCGGCGTGACATCGATGCGCTCACAGCGGCGACGGCGCTCGCTCCAGCCGTGGTCGAGCAGATCCGAGCCTTTCAAGCGAAACTTCGCGAGCGGATGAACGCGATCGAACGCCAGACCTTCGCCGAAGGCGGCTCCGGCGAGTTGCCGCATCCGCCGGCAGCGTTGCGCGACGAAGCGATCCCGATTGCGAGACAACTTCTTGCCGCGGGGTTCCAAACGCCATCGTTGAACATTCTCATCGCCGATCCCGCTTCGACGCGTCTTCACTCGCTGCGCGATATCGCCGGTGAGCTCGATGTGATTCCGGTTGAGCGTCATTGCGCCATGGATGAGTCCGGTGTACCGTCGCTGCGACTCGTCCACAAACCGGGAAACAAAGAAGGAGAAGAGCCATGACCTCTCTGTTCGCACTCGCTTTACTGCAAGACACCACAACCACGACCGGGGTATCACCGTTTGGCGCCGCTATGGGTATGGGAGCGATGATCTGCTGGATCGTCCTCGTCGTACTGATCGTCGCCGGCATGTGGAAGGTTTTCGTCAAAGCTGGCAAGCCGGGTTGGGCGGCGATCATCCCGATCTATAACGTCATCGTTTTGCTCGAGATCGCGGGCAAGCCGCTCTGGTGGTTCATCCTTCTGCTGATTCCCTTCGTCAACCTCATCGTGATGATCATCGTGCTGGTCGCGCTGGCGCGGAACTTCGGCAAAGGCATCGGCTTCGCCCTTGGCCTGCTCATCCTGCCGTTCATCTTCTATCCGATTCTCGGATTCGGCGACGCGCGCTATCAGCCTGTCGCGGCGTAATGCTTACTGGGGCCGCCGGAAACGGCGGCCCTACAGTTCGTGAAAGAGCGCGATGATTTTTTCCAGACCGCGCTGATCCTCGTCATCGAACGAGTCGAGCTGGTCGGAGTCGACGTCCAGCACTGCGATCAACTCACGGTCAGGCCCGAAGACCGGGACGACGATCTCCGACTTTGAATTTGGATCGCAGGCGATGTGGCCGGGAAACTGGTTCACGTCCGGCACGATGACCGTCTCGCGTTTCGCCGCCGCCGTGCCGCAGACGCCGCGTCCGATCTCGATCTGCAGGCAACCGACGGTGCCGATGTACGGTCCGACGATCAGGCGATTGCCGCAGACGCGGTAAAAGCCGGTCCAGTAAAAGTGCGGGAAGCGATGCGACAGGATCGAGTTGATCGTCGCCATCAATGCGATGTCGTCGAGCGACTGACCATCTTCATCGCGCCAGATGGCGGCGATCGATGCAAAGCATTCTTCGTATGCAGCTGCTTTCATGAGTTGAGCGCGCGATGGTAGACCGACTCGTACTCACGCGCCGAGCGTTCCCATGAAAAATCGGTGGCCATACCGTTCGCCTGCAGGCGTCGCCACGTTTTCGGTTCGCGGTAGTTGAGCATGGCCAGCCAGGTGGCGGTGAAAAAGTCGGCCGCATTCGTCGAGAGAAATCCGAAGCCGTTTGCGGTATCGAGATTTGCGCCGTGAAACGGAATCACCGTGTCGGCCAGTCCGCCGGTCAGCCGCACGACCGGCACCGTGCCGTAGCGCAGCGCGTACATCTGGTTGAGGCCGCACGGCTCGTACATCGACGGCATGAGCAGGATGTCGGCGCCGGCGTAGATGCGATGCGCGAGCGCGTTGTCGAAGCCGATGACCACGCGGCAGGAATCGGGATGTTGCGCCGCAATCTGCTGCAGCGCGTTTTCGTAGCGCGGCTCGCCCGAGCCGAGGATCACCGCCTGCGCGCCGGCGGCGAGCATGTGCGGCAGCGCGGCGATGAGGAGATCGATCCCTTTCTGATCGACGAGCCGGGAGATGAACGACAGCAGCGGCGTCTTCGCTTTCAGCGGCAGCTTCAACTCGCGGAGGAGCGCCCGCTTCGAAAGATTCTTGCCGGCCAGACGGTGCGCGGAAAAATGCGAGCGGAGATACGGATCGGTCTCCGAATCCCACTCCTCCACGTCGATGCCGTTGACGATGCCCTGCAGCTTGAACGCGAGGCTGCGCAGGATTCCGTCCAGTCCTGCGCCATGTTCGTGCGTCTGGATCTCACGCGCGTAGGTCGGCGAAACGGTCGTGACCTGATCGGCCAGGATGATGCCGCCCTTCATCAGATTGACGTCGCGAAAATGTTCGAGCGCGTCCGGCGCCCAGTAGCGGCTGTGCAGTCCAAATGACGCGAAACGTTCCGCGGCGCCGATGCCCTGATAGTTGAGATTGTGGATCGTGTAGACGGACCGCGCGTTTTCGAACTGATCGGTGCCGCGCAGTCCTGAATGGAGATAGGCCGGCAGCAGCGCCGTGTGCCAGTCGTGCGCGTGGACGATGTCCGGCGCGATGCCGAGGAGCTCGCAGCCGCGCACGACGGCTCGGCAGAAGAACGTGAAGCGCTCGATGCCGTCGTCGTAGCCGTCGAATCGCGGCGAGTAAATGTGCGGACGATGAAAGTAGTAATCGTTGGCGACGAGGATCAGCGGGATTTCCGTCCCCGGCAGCGTCGTCCTCAAAAAATTCGACTCGGCGGCCCAATCGGCCCACGACACGTGCGTGGTCGGAAGCGCCTCTTCGAGCTCGATTCCGTTGTCCGCAAACCACTCCCGCGCCTGCCTGTAGAACGGCATGAAGATCGCGACGTCATGCCCGAGCTTCGCCAGCGCTTTCGGCAGCGATCCGCACACATCGCCCAATCCGCCCGTCTTCGCGATCGGAGAAACCTCGGCGCTTGCGAAGAGGATTTTCATGAAAGTGAACTCTATCGCGACTGTCATCCTGAGCCGCCGAAGCGACAGAGGCGAAGCCGGCGTCGCGGAGGACGGTCGAAGGACCCCCTTCCTGGTAACCGAAAGGGCGGGGGTTTGCGAACGATGCAAGAACCAGGGGGTCCTTCACCGTCCTCCGC